>NZ_JBYCCV010000187.1:0-3913 GCF_057473825.1 Aliterella sp. E5.1 | reverse complement strand
AAACCAATTCCCCAAAATGCCAAGAAACTAAGCAACATAGGGACGCGAGTATCTTGGAGTCCTCGCAATGCACCCGCCGCCGTTGTTTGCACTCCATCTAAAATTTGGGAAACTGCTGCAATACTCAGCATAGAAGTAGCTAGCGCGATCGCACTTTTATTTTCTGGGTTGTCAATGTCTAAGTACAAAGCAATAATGCGGCGAGGAAATAGCAATAATGAGATCGCCATTACTGCCATAAATAACCCTCCCATCCACATACTTACATAAGCTGCTCTCTTTACACCATCAACGTTTTGCTGTCCTATCCACTGCCCGACACGAATAGTTGTAGCAAAAGACATACCCAAGGGAATCATGAATATAACTGCGATCGTTTGAAAGACAATTTGGTGCGCTGCTAATATATCTGTTCCCAAAACGCCCATTAAGTAAGTTGTGGTTGTAAATAAGCCAACTTCAAAAGCAAAGGATATAGCAATAGGTACTCCCAGCCAGACGACTTCTTTGAGAATTTTTGGCTCAAACTGGTGCAAATTCTCAAATAAATTTAAAACTTTTAGTTGTTTGTGCTGGCAAATATAGACAATTAAGAGCATCAACATTAACCAATGAGACAACACGCTTGCCCAAGCAATACCTCTAATCCCCAATACTGGAAAGCCCAACTTGCCAAAACCTAAAATATAATTACCAGCCGCATTAAAGAGCGTACCAATAACAACTACAAGCGTAATTATTCGAGGTTGAGACAGAGAAGATACAACGCTTTTAAGCATCGCAAACATTAAAGCTGGGAAAAATCCCCATAGCATCACGTTTAAAAATGTCTTTGCCAACAAAACTATATTCTCCGCAAGCCCAAACCGCCCCATCAGACTATCTATTTGTCCAAATAGCAACATCCCAGGAATTGCGAGTATGAGAGATAACCAGATTCCCTGACGTGTTAGCTGTTGGATTCTTGCCTTATTACCTGCTCCGTAAGCCTCCGCAATTAGCGGGCTAACTCCAATGACAACTCCTGTCGCAATTACGAGCATTGTAGTAAAAGTTGTTGCACCGATTCCTCCTCCTGCCAAAGTTTCTTGTCCTAAATTGCCCATCATTACTGTATCGACAAATCCTGTAGCGGCTTGAGCAACTTGAGCGCTGGCTAAAGGAATAGTAAGATGCAAGGATTCTCTAATTTCTGTAGCGACGGGCGAATGAGTTGATAGTTTTAACATGATGAGCGATCGCTTTAAGCAGTATCGGAGGCTAAGGACGGTATCCACTGGAAAAAACAGGTGTTAGCTTTTTGCTCGACAATTTCTGCGCCCAAACGATGATAAAAACTAATCGTGCGAATATTGCGAACATCCGCCGTCCAAGCAAGGTGAGTGCAGCAATTATTTTTGGCAATTTGAGCTAAATAATTCATTAGTGCTGCGCCTACTTGTTTACTTCTAAATTTTTCGTCTACATACAAATCGTCAAGCCAAATACTCGGCAAGCCTTTAAACGAGGAGTATCTATAGTAGTACAAAGCAAAGCCAATCGGATAAAGTTCCATCTCGGCAAACAACACCTGGGCAAACGGCATTGTGCCAAAAATAGTTTGGCGGATTTTCTCGGCTGAAGTTGCAATTCTGCCGGAGAAAGCGCCCATATTGCGATCGAACTCCGCCTTTTTCTTAATAAAAGATAAAATTATTTCCACATCTGCGATCGCCGCCGGACGGACTCTTAACTCAGATGCCCTAACTATCTCGTTATTACTCATTATCAGTTTGCTCTATAAGCTTCGATCTCAAACTTGGCGTTAGAAGACAGTATTTTATCTAAAGAGCCATAATGTTCTTGACAAAATGCTTCAAACTCGTTCATTACTTCGTTATATATTTCGTCCGATACCTGCCAACATAAACCGTAAGCACGCTCTCTAAAAAAACTTAGTAATTCTCCAACTGTGTTGCTAACCGTCCATTCTTTGGCAACAAAGTAATTTGATTGATAACTTTCTGGCAAATAACCACCCACATTAATTTTTTCAAAAACTGTAGAACTTTGCTGTGCTTCATATTTAGATTGTATTGCTCGAAAATAGTCTTCAAACTCCAATCGCGCTGGCGGTGTAATCCATTGACAGTTGAGATAATAACCTGTGGGCTTAAGTACCCGAATAATGTCATTTAGTAATGCTTTCCAGTCAGAAACAGCATGGAGCATATGTATAGTCAAGACAACATCAAAACTGCGCTCTGGAAACATTAAACGCGAAGCATCAGCATGAATCAGTCGTAAATTAGTAGGAACTTCGCCCAACTTTTGCCGAAAGCGATCGAGCATTTCTTGGGAAATATCAATCCCCGTCACTGAGTAACCGCGTTTAACCAGAGGAATAACATTCAATCCTGTACCAACCCCAGGTTCTAAAAAAGATGTATCTGGCGTTCCACCAACAAGATCGAGGATAAAGTCTGCTACTTCTGCGGATACAGGTTCACTTAACCAGCGCGTGCGATCGTAGAAGGCGGCAATTTTATTGTAGTAATTGTCGCGTTTCATACTTGAAGTGCGATCGCTTAATCTAGTTTGTCTTTTAAGGAACTGGATACTGGTCAAACTTTTGCATCAATTCAAGCAACTCCTCTTGGCTTGGCTGTCGCCCATCTTTAGTTAGTTCGGCTAAACCTACAAAATATTGTTCTCGTGCATCGGCGGGACAAAACATAATTAATAGCTTTGCTGGCGTTTGTCCTGGATTAGAAAAGCCGTGCGGCGTATTTTCTGGTACGAGTATAAAAGCTCCTGGTTGTGCTTGGAGCGTGCGATCGCTCAACACCATTTCCACTAATCCTTCCACCACATAAAACATTTCGGTCAATTGCTTGTGAATATGCGGACTTGCGCCCATACTTCCTGGCTGCATCACAAACTCAAATAGTCCAAAATGACCTTTGGTATCTTTACCTGTTGCTTTGAAGGTGCAGGTACTTGTCCGAATTTGGACAGATTGCCCAACTCCAGGCTGCAAAATAATCGGCAATGACATAAAATCTACCTTAAAGTGCGATCGCAACAACGGCATCAATTCTTTTGCTAGTCTTGGGAATAATGTGCTAATTAGTTTGTGTTTTCCCTTCTACAAAGCTCCTTATTTATATTTAATGTTTTGACTTGCTGCGGTTGCATCTGTCCAAGTATCGTTTTGTAGAACTACGCGGTAGTCATCTGGATCTGCAAAGGTCACGCCATGTTTATCCCAATAGGGATTGTAAGATTGCACGGGTTCGTATCCTGCATTTTTCATGGCTCTAATCGCCTCCAGCCATTCTGCTTGATTGAGTAAGTAAAAAATCAGTAAGTTATCTTGCGTTGGCGCGTGTCCTACAGAGTGACCCCGGTGACTTGTAAACTCCAGATGATAAGCTGCGCCTGGAAACCCAACCATCACGCCATCAAAGCATTCATGGTCTTGAAACTTGTAGAGAACTTCTAGCCCCAAGCCTTTGGTATAGAAATCAACAACTTTATCGAGATTGTCCCTAGGGCGGGCTACTCGTAATACTTTTCTTTGCAACATGGAATTATTTTGCTTTATTTGTTCACTCAATACTGATATAAATAAGCGATCGCATAGGGCAGACAAAAAAATAATTCTAAAACTAATAGGAACACCAGGCTTTAATTAAATCGTTAGAACTACGGTAGTTTCTTCAAGAATTTATACTAAGTTGCGATCAGAGGTAGTAATTGAAGGTGAGGAAAGAAAGTCATAGAGCGCAGGCACTCACTATTAGAAGAAAGTTCAAGTAAGCCTTGGCAAAGTACATCTTCTACCTGTTCAAGGGATGAAAATGTTTGATTATAAAAGTTGTTTTCTCGAATATCTTCCCAGATATGCTCAACGGGCATTAACTCTGGACTA
>NZ_JBYCCV010000186.1:0-3921 GCF_057473825.1 Aliterella sp. E5.1 | reverse complement strand
ACCGCTAATGATAGCGTTAGGTATGCCTGACAAGCACCAAGATATTGAGGAGCCGTGTGAGGTGAAAGTCTCAAGCACGGTTTTGAAGACCAACGGGGTTGGTGACAACCTCGTTGAGTTTAATCAACTATGGGCTATCCGGCAGCAATCTTCCCGGAAATGTATATTGTGCGTGGTTATTTACTCACATTTGCCGATGCCGCAGTTTTACAAATCCTTGATGAACTAGAAGGTTACGATCCTCAACAACCTAGTAGCCAAAATCACTACCAGCGACACAAAATAGAAGTTTATAACTCTATTGGATACTTAGATAAAGTCTGGACTTATTCAATGAACCAACAACAAATTGATGCTTATGGTGGCGTTTTAATTAGCGATGGCTGGTGGACAAGCAAAAAATAAGCTGTTAACTTCCGAGCTAACAGCTTACAAATTACTTAAGGTTTGTGCGGTACTGTCTTTGGATGTTCAAAGGCAGATTCGGGAAGTTCAACTAAAGGAGTATTTAAGGCAACTAACAGTTTTTCGGAACTTGCTGGATTGCTTACTTCTGCCATCTGTAGTACCTGACGACCTGGCACAACATTTGATAAGGCGGCAATAACTACCGCCGCTACTGCTGCGCCTCCCCACTTCAGCGACCGATACTGACGGCGTTTTTCTAGCTTGCCAAATACCTGTTGAATTGTTTTTTCTACGCTTTGAGTCGTTGGGGGTACGGGTAGAGATTGAAAGTTTTGGCGCAATGCCAACAACCTCGCGTATAGCTTCTGAGTTTCGGCATCGGTATCTAACCATTCTTCTACCTGCCGCCTTTCAGGGGCGCTGACTTCACCATCTAGGTAAGCACTTAATAACTCGAAGCGATCGCGCTTCTGTGTATTCATAGCATTTATCAATTATTTTTATTACCAGGATTAAACGCGGATAAGTTACTTGGAGGTTGTGAAGATAACACCGAATGAGTTTTAAACTCAAAGATTATTTTAACATTCCTACCAAGTTATACAAAAGATTAAACTTTTAATCTCTTGTTGGCTCTAACCATCTAAATAGTTTTGCAGTTGAGATTGAAGTCTAGTTCTAGCTCTAGCTATTCTTGACTTGACTGTTCCTAGAGAAACTTTAGTAATTTCAGCAATGTCTTCGTAAGCCATGCCTTCAATTTCTCTTAAAACGATGGTCGTACGGAACACTTCTGGCAAGTCAGAAATCGCTTCTTGTAATTGTTCGTAAAATTCCTGGGTGGTTAACTCCTCCTCTGGAGAGGGATTTTCCCCGGCAATTTCCCAATTCATTTCCCCATCTTCCATAAAACGGGGTGCATCTAGCGACAAAGGACTAGCAACTCGCTTGCGTTTACGCAATTCGTCGTAAAACAAGTTGGTAGCTATGCGACTTAACCAGCCGCGAAATTTGACTGGTTCTTGCAAACGCTTGATATTGCGATAAACTCGAATCCAAACTTCTTGAGTCAAATCCGCGCGATCTTGCCAATCGGGGGCTAGGTGATACAACACCCTTTCCACATGGGATTGATAGCGCCGCAGTAACTCAGAAAAGGCAGCACGATCTGGACTGCGTTCAGATTGACAACGCAAAATTAAATCGTAATTTGACAATTTATCTATTTGCACTGGCGCTTGAGGAAATTTTGCCTCAACTGATGACCAGGGTACAGAAGTAGCTTGACTCATACACGCCAACAAGAAAGAGAACATCTCATCTTACTAGACCCTGATATTAATAGTAAGTTCCCGGTTTGAGCGCGTACTTGTTTAGACTTCTATTGAGCGACGAGCGGCAACAGTTGGTGCTGTTGCCAATTGCTGCCTATAGGCACAAGCCATTTTTCCTTAGTAGTGATGTTTTCTACTATGTTCAAACTCGTGGTGTTGTTTGGATTATTTGATAAACGAACTACTGCAAGCAAGTTTAGGCACAACGTCATTATCAGGGCTAACAATAGTTTTTCTAGCACGCGATCACCTCCCACACCTACAATTTTTTGGTTACAGCTATTACTTTCAATCAAAAATTAACAACTGCAACCAATTTTTTCCTCTTAACTTTAGTTTGCCCATTCTTTGCTAAAAACGCATGAGAAAACAAATAAATCTTTGTTAAGAGATATAGGAGTATATACAGGTGATTTACTCTGAGGCTTGCTCGAAAGAGTGAGCATAGGCTTGGAGTAGGGTGCTGACTTGTTTTAGAACTTCCTCGCCAGAATTTTTGCCCAGAGCTTGCCTTTCTGGGAAAAAATCAGGATGGTCTAAGTTACGGGCGATTGCTTCGTCTACTTGCTGAACAATTAATTGCTCTAGTTCTTCCTTGGCTCGTTGACGTTGGTAGTTACCACCTTCTTCAGTCGTAGCATACAGGGGAGGCAAGCGATTTAGAGCATAAGCTGCAATATCTCCCACATCTAAATGGCGATCGCTTGTAACTTCTATTGCTGCCACTCTAGCTAAGGCTTCTGTCAGTACCAATTCTTCCATGACATTAATAAACTGTTTGCGCTGTACTGCGACTACTTCCCCCGTTAGCAGCGATCCCATAAGCTTATCTAGCGCCATATACTCAGCGACAGAAAGCTCTGAGGCAGCATCGCAAATAGACCCTACCTCCGCTTCCATTGCTGGTGTAAGATAACCAGTTTGAAGGGCTTGTTCAATTATTTTTTCAATACCCATAACGCCTCTAAACTCTATGGCACTTGATGATGGTTTCTGTATTACTCCAACAATTCTGCCTTACTCCTAAAAAAAGTGGCAAAATAGAGTTAATTAAAGTTACTGTTGCGCCACGGGGTGGGATCTACCGATTCTCCTTGTACATATAATCCCCAGTGGAGATGAGGGCCAGTTACGGCTCCCGTCGAGCCTACAGCACCAATTACTTGACCTGCTTTGACAAAATCTCCCTCTTTGACGTTGATCCGACTCAGGTGCAAGTAAGTAGTTATTACTCCTTGCCCGTGATCTATGCCAATTATATTACCGTGGACGCGAAACCCCGAAGCTGCTCTGCCAACTAAAGCAATGCGTCCGTCGGCAGGAGCCATAACTGGGGAACCTGTTGCGCCTGCATAATCTACCCCACGATGGTAATAATCTTGGGCGAACTTACCATTGTAGTAGCGACGGACTCCGTAGATTGTACTGATTCTGCCTTTGTTGGGTTTTAAAAAAGCACTATTCCAGAATTTTTGGGGAGTTTTTAGCTGTTTTAGCGCTGCTACGCGGCTTAGTTCGAGTTCGGTAGCTTCAAGCCCAGCTTTGCCAGGAGAAAGCCTGATGCGTTGGATAGGGAACTTACGATCGCCTATTTGCAACGACATTTGCTTAGTTTGTTCTCCGGCTTTGATTTGTAGTAGCCTTTTACCTGGCTTTTGCAGGGGAGTTGTGGGTAAAAAGGTCCGGTATTTATTTGGGGCGACTTCAAAGGTAGGGTAAGTTTTTTGATTAACAGTTACCGATGGACTGCTATTGGGCGTTTGAGGAGTGTCTGGAGTCACTACCACCGTTAAAGTATCGCCTAAGCGAGGTTTGGCAGGGCTAACTTGAACTTGCAACGCTTTTACTGAAGTTGCCAATATCGTCGGAATTGCGATCGCCATTGTTAGTATTAAACTATTTTTTAAGTAGTTGGTGCTACTTTTACTCATAAATTGAAGTCCCTTTAAACTGAGGGGTTTTAGGTTAGTTCTAACAATTAAATTTTGCTCCTGAATTAGATTACCTTTTTGTCTAGTAAATTTAACAAATTAATCTATTTGTTTTTACCTTATACCAAATTGCGTTCAAATATAGTAGAGTAGTGAACAACAAAGTTTGTCCTCAAACAACGAGTTAGGCAGGTGGATATGGGTCAAGTTACTCAAGCTTTTCCCCATTTAGAGCTAGAGGCAGTAAA
>NZ_JBYCCV010000185.1:0-3948 GCF_057473825.1 Aliterella sp. E5.1 | reverse complement strand
GTCTTACGGAAAAATCGTTTCACTGCCTTCGCATCCCGCTTCGCACTCAGGAGAAAGTCTAGGTTATTCCCCACTGAATCAACGGCTCGGTATAGATATTTCTGCTTTCCCTTGACAAAGATATAGTTTTCATCCACCCGCCACGAGTCATTAGTAGGCTTTAAATGCGGTCGGCATCGCTTATCTATTTCTGGACTATATTCTTGTACCCAACGGAACACCGTTGTATGATGTACTTCTAATCCCCGCTCGTTGACCATCTCTACTACTTGTCGATAGGAAAGCGGATAACTGAGATACCAGCGCACACACAAAAGGATAATTTCAGAATGGTAGTGCCGCCACTTAAATGGGGAAGATGGATTCATTAAGGACAAGCAAAAAGATTTTCTCTAGCAGAAGTCTTTCATCCTACCATTTTTTTGCAACACAACCAAAAGATTTTTGAATTTCTTGTCCTTCAGAGGAGGATTCCTCCCACCAAGCTATAAACTGGCGAAGATCGCTAAGGTAGTTACGAATAGTAACCAGGCTGACATCCGCCACTGAGCCTAAATAGGATTCATACTGTGCTAAAGTTTGCTCTCCCGATTTTGAGATTGCTGGGATACTGTTACGCTTCATGGCACATTACACCCCCCCAATTTTTAGTTAAGATAGCCTAACGGCACTTGTAAAGACATTAGCAGACATGATATTTCGGGGATATTAAGAACATTAGCAGACATTTGTACCCCTAAAACTGGATAGTAATATCTGCTAATATTACTTAGCAGACATTTTGGCATCCTGACCAAAAGCCTAAAAGGACAAGCCAATTACTGTTATTGAACGTACCGCTTACCCTCAATTCAAGCAGCAACCTAGCGAGAAAGAATTAGCCGAACTTTATACTCCGACCCCAGAGGAACTTAAGTTTATCAATGCCAAGTCCCACGGCTCAAATGGACGACTGAGTTTATTAGTGATGCTAAAAACCTTCCAACGGCTCGGTTATTTTCCTCATCTAGAGTTTGTGCCACTTTTAATCATCAACCACCTCCGCTCTGGCTTGAAATTGAGTAATAAGGTTTCAGCAATTCCTTCTCTACGTTCCCGTCGTCGCTATATGTCAGTCATTCGCACCTACTTGGGTGTTCAGCCCTATGACAATGCAGCACAACAGTTAGTAACACAAGCTATTGCTGTAGCGGCAATAGTAAAGGATCATCCAGCAGATTTAATCAATGTGGCGATTGAGGAATTGGTAAAAGAACGTTATGAGCTGCCAGCTTTCAGCACTATCAACCGATTGGCTGCCAATATCCGCTCTATTGCCAATACTCGTCTGTTTCAACAAGTAGGAGCTAGATTATCCCAAACTGAACAAGGCTATTTAGACGGGCTGCTATTGAGAGACTCACACCAGTCAGTAGCTACCTTGAAGTTATTGAAATCTCCATCCAAAAGCGCCACACTGTCACATATGCAGGAACTCTTGGCTAAATTTGACCAATTGATGTCTTTTGGAGATGCCGAGCGATTACTTTCAGGCATTGCTAAGAGTAAAGTCAAGTCCTTTGCCGCACAAGCTAAAGCATTGGACATATCTGAGTTTCAAGATATCAAGCAGAGCAAACGCCGGACTTTACTTTTGTGCTTGCTATACCAGGCTCAGGTTAAAACACGAGATCATCTAGTAGAAATGTTTCTCAAGCGTCTCCAAACTATTCACACCAAAGCTAAAGCTAAATTGGTCGAGTTGAGAGAGAAGCACTTAACTCAAACTGAGGCTCTGCTAGAAGTTCTGGCGCAAATACTGGTCGTTTCTAATCATAGCCTTAACGACACTGCTTTAGGACAGCAAGTGCAATCTGTTCTTACTTGTCATGGAGGTTCAGAACTACTGCTATTGCAGTGCGAGGAGATCGCTGCTTATAACAGCGACAATTACTTTCCCCTGTTATGGCAGTTTTATTCTCGCTACCGCAAGCTGCTATTTGGCTTGTTGCGGTCACTGGATATTCGTTCTACAACTCAAGACCAGTCGTTGATAGCAGCCTTAACTTTTGTGCTTGAGCAAGAGCATCGACGCGGTAAGTGGTTATCTGCTGGAGTTGATTTGAGCTTTATTAGTGACAAATGGCGACGATTAGTCGTTTTTACGACTGGTAAAACTGAAGTATTGGTTCGCCAGCAACTAGAGATTTGTATATTTACTTATTTAGCAATGGAGTTAAAAACCGGGGATGCTTGTGTAGAAGGGTCAGAAAACTATGCAGATTTCCGTCAGGAGCTACTCTCTTGGGACGAGTGTGAACCAATGATGGCAGGCTATTGTCACGAACTTGGTATGCCTTCAAACTCCCTTGAATTTGTTGAGCATTTGCAATGCTTGCTCACCCAAACGGCAGAGAAAGTAGACCAAATCTGTTCTGATGGCAAACAAGTTACTATTAGCCCCGATGGTGAACCTGTGCTTAAACGCATCCCCGCTCAAGAAAAGCCTGACGGAGCAGCAGCGCTAGAAGCCTCCATCTTGCAGCGTCTACCAGAACGTAGTGTCCTCGATATCCTTTGTAATGTAGAGCATTGGTTGAAGTGGACGCGACATTTTGGTCCGTTGTCTGGTTCCGAACCAAAAATAGAAAAGCCAATGGAGCGATACATTTTCACGACTTTTGGCTACGGCTGTAACTTAGGACCGAACCAAACGGCTCGTCATACTAGAGGAGTGGTGACGAGCCATATGCTTTCCTATATCAACCGCCGTCATATTACAGCCGAGAACCTACAAGCTGCTAGTCGAGATATGATTAATGCTTACAATCGTCTTCATTTGCCTAAGTGCTGGGGTAGTGGGAAAAGAGCCGCAGCCGACGGCAGCAAATTTGAGATTTATGAAAATAACCTCATGTCGGAGTATCACATCCGTTATGGCGGTTACGGTGGTATTGCTTATCACCATGTTTCAGACAAATACATTGCTTTATTTACACATTTCATTACCTGTGGTGTTTGGGAAGCGGTGTATATTTTGGATGGGTTACTAAAGAACACTTCAGATATTCAGCCCGATATTCTACACGCAGATACTCAAGGACAGTCTGCACCTGTGTTTGCGCTATCGTACCTATTGGGAATTAAATTAATGCCACGCATTCGTAACTGGCAGGACTTGAGCTTCTTCCGCCCTACGAAGGAAGCGGTGTACAAATACATTGACCCCTTATTTAAAGACGTAGTGGACTGGAAGCTGATTCAAACCCACTGGCAAGACTTAATGAGAGTAGTGTTATCAATTAAGGCGGGTAAACTCATGCCTTCGACAATACTTCGTAAGCTAGGAAGCTATAGCCGTAAGAACCGCCTTTATCAAGCTTTTCGAGAACTGGGGCAGGTAGTACGAACGATTTTTCTCCTAGAATATATCTCAGACCGAGGACTGCGGCAGCAGGTCACTGCCTGCACTAATATTGTCGAGGGTTATCACCGTTTCTTAGATTGGTTATTCATCGGCAAAGACGGAATCGTTACGGAAAATGACCCAATCGAACAGGAAAAGCGAGTTAATTATCTTGATTTGGTCGCAAGTGCGGTCATTCTCCAAAATGCTTTTGATATGTCAAAGGCAATTCAGGCTTTGAGCTTAGAAGGATACTCAATTAACCAAAAAGAAGTTGCCACTTTAAGCCCTTACATCACTAGACACATCAAACGATACGGAGATTATGTAATGGATTTATATAACATTCCACAGCCTTTAGAAGGAGCAATTCTTCTCCCTATTGAAATATCCGAAAGCTATATTCAGTAGAGCTTTTCAACGAAGTGGCACTTTTGAGAAGGTCGAGGGGAGCATTGCTACTCCACCCCTCCTATCCGCAACCGTGCTTGTAACTTTCACTACACACGGCTACTCAATGTGTTTCCCTTTTGTCAGTACGGAACTTCAAGCTACCATCATTG
>NZ_JBYCCV010000184.1:0-3778 GCF_057473825.1 Aliterella sp. E5.1 | reverse complement strand
TCTAGCTTCAGAAGTAAAAACCTTTCAAACTGAACTTACAGCGCAATTTTCTGGCGATCGCCCTGCTGCATTGCCACAGTCTGATGGAGAACAAAAATCTATCGGGGGTTCGTCTCTTAACCAAGAGTTAACTAGACTGATGGCAACCTACTTATCGCGTCAGCTTCCTGAAGATGATACCTATCTAATTACCATCATAAACGAGCAATTTTACAAGTCTAGTCCCAGAGCGCTGCCGAAACCACTCCAGCCAGATTCCGATTTGATGAAACGTTGGACAAAACTCCGCAATCGCGAACAAGGAGAAGTAGAATCCCTAAATAGCAACATCGGCAAAGTCATCTATATAGTTGAACCTGTCAAAATTGATGGCGAAATAATCGGGGTATTTGCGGCAGCACACACGACCGCCGGGGAGCGTGCGGAAGGACTAGAAGCCGTGACGGTTGTGATTCAGGTGACGGTTGTCGTTTTGCTCGTAGCTTTGATGTTAACCTGGCTGGCAGCAGGGCGGGTGTTGGCTCCATTGCGATCGCTAAGCGCCACTGCTCACTCTATTAGTGAATCAGATTTAACGCAACGTCTTTCTGTGCATGGTAAAGGTGAAATTGCTGAATTGGCAATTACGTTCAACGAAATGATGGATCGCTTACAGGCGGCGTTCGCAAGTCAGCGTAACTTTATCAATGATGCAAGTCATGAACTGCGAACGCCGATTACGATTATTCGCGGTCATCTAGAATTGATGGGGGATGACCCCAAAGAACAACAAGAAACCTTGGCATTGGTGTTCGATGAGATAGATCGGATGAGCCGTTTTGTGGATGACTTAACTTTACTGGCAAAGGCAGAAAGACCAGACTTTTTGCGCTTAGAAACCGTAGAAGTTGACCTGCTAACAGAAGAATTATTTACTAAAGCAAAAGCCTTGGCAGATCGAGATTGGCATTTAGGCGCTCAAGGTAGGGGTCGTCTTAATTGCGATCGCCAGCGCATTACTGAAGCGGTGATGAATCTAGCTCAAAATGCGACACAGTTTACAAAGGTAGGCGATCGCGTTACTTTAGGTTCATCGGTGGCTAATAATAAAGCAAGTTTCTGGGTTAAGGATACGGGAGAGGGGATTGCCCCTGCCGATCGAGAACGAATTTTTAAACGTTTTGCACGGGCTGCCAATAGTTACCGTCGTTCGGAGGGGGCGGGATTGGGTTTATCTATTGTCCAGGCGATCGCCATTGCTCACGGTGGTGTAGTCGAAGTTTGCAGCCAAACAGGAGTTGGATCTAAATTCACGATCACTATACCCTTAAAGTCACTCTAGGAGGTTTTGCTTTATCCACCAGATCTTAATTGCTGAAGATGAACTACGCATCGTCTCTTTTTTAGAAAAGGGATTGCGATCGCATGGATTCAATACTACTGCTGCCACCGACGCAGATACGGTTGTGCTAATGGCTCAAAGTCAGAAGTTTGACCTGCTGATTCTTGACTTAGGATTGCCGGGTAAAGATGGCTTAGAGGTGTTGGAGGAGTTACGCGGACAGGGCGAACTATTGCCAACTATTATTCTCACCGCTAGAGATGATGTTAAAGATAAAGTAGCAGGGCTAGAAGCAGGGGCTAACGACTATGTAACCAAGCCTTTTCGCTTTGAGGAACTACTAGCACGGGTAAGAGTGCAATTGCGTAATGAACCTAGTAAAAGCGCTAAGAGTCAAGATGAGTTTGAAATTCAAGTTGGTAATATTGTCCTGGACTTACGCACTCGTAAAGTTGTAGTAGGCGATCGCCCGATCGATTTGCCCGCCCGCGAATTTACCTTAGCAGAAACATTTTTTCGTCACCCAGGACAAGTAATGAGTAGAGAGCAGTTGCTCGACCATGTTTGGGGGTACGACTACGCTCCTGGCTCCAATATTGTAGATGTGTATGTGGGTTACTTACGCAAAAAGTTAGGTAATGACTCAATCGAAACTATTAGAGGGATGGGCTACAGACTGGGAAGATGAGAACTTTCTCATCTTCGTTTCATCTCATTTTCATCCAAAGTCTTTAGAGTCTAGTAATAACAAGACTTTAAATGCTTGATAATTCCCGCGAACAGCTATAAAAAATTCTATTTAAGTACCACATTTAAGAAAAATATCAATATGCGGCAACATCCACTTGTCAATCGCTGGAGTTTGAACATTAATGCAAGGAGCTTAACAGCTAATATCGATCCAAGACTGAGGTTTTGCCATCTCTGGGTATGGGGATAGGTGACTACTGCTGTTATCAATTTCTACTTCACTTGGAATAGTTGCAAAATCTCAGCTATTCCCATCTATCCGTCGGCTCTATCAGAAAAATAACTTCTAGAGCGAGTTGGTCAATAGGGGAATTTTTAAAATCTGGTGACACTCTCGGATGAGAGGCATCTATACTATGAACCGCATTTTGATAGCTGAAGATGAAAAGCGCCTTGCTGCCTTTATAGAAAAAGGACTAAACAAGTATGGCTTTGCCACTACCGTAGCACTAGATGGAATCCAAGCACTTACTATGGCTCAAAGTGGCGATTTTGACCTTTTGCTGCTTGATTTAGGCTTACCTAACCTCGATGGTTGGGCTGTGTTGAAGCGGCTCCGCAGTCAGGCAGACGAGCGACCAATTATTATTGTTACAGCCCGTACTGATGAAAAAGATCGATTGATGGCTTTAGCCTACGGCGCTAACGATTATATTACCAAGCCCTTTCGATTTGCCGACTTACTAGCGCGGGTACAGGTACATTTAAGCGAAGAGCTAGTGTAGTTTTTAATTGAAAGCGCAATTTAAAAAGAAAACGTGGTTCTAACTGTTCCTACATATACAGTGTCATTATTTTTGTTGTGTTCTGGATTGATAACTACCAACAACCCTGGGGTAACACTGATGTTGTCTGTAGCTTGGAAGCGGTAAAAAGCTTCTAAATGTATTGAAGTATCTTTATCGCTCAAAGTTTCACCTAGGTCATTGCTTGCCGTCTTAGGCGGTTGACCGATCGCAATTCCAGCTAAATTACCTTCTTTTCCTAAGTCTGGAAAGGCTAAAGTTAGAGCATAGTTAAAAATACTTGCTTCTGGTTTAAGTTTCGCTACCGTTCTCCTTGGGAGTACATATGCGCTTTATACCGACCAACGTTCACGGTGTAGTCGACTATCTCACCGGCGCCCTGCTGATCATCGCGCCCTGGCTTTTTGGCTTTGCTCGAGGAGGCGCCGAGACCTGGGTACCCGTCGTGTTGGGTGCCGGGGTCATCCTCTACAGTCTTCTGACGGACTATGAGCTGGGTGTCGCCCGGGTGCTGAGCATGGGCACCCACCTCGGGTTGGACGCTGCCGGTGGCCTGATGCTTGCAGCGTCACCCTGGCTGTTCGGATTTAGCGACTTCGTGTACTGGCCTCACCTCATCATCGGGCTGTTTGAAATCGGCGCCGCGCTCACCACCCAGACGACGCCTGCGCGGGTGCGTTCGTAAGCGGTAGTCCCGCAGAGGTTCGTCCTGCTGTCGACGCTCGAGGTGCAGCTGCGCCGCCTCACCGATGTCTGGCGTTGAGTGCAGTGCTCGAGCGCGTTCATACAGGCGCCCAGAGCAGCAAATGCAGAACCGCAGCACAAAAATACCGTCAAACGCTTACTTCCGCCTCTAACCTTCTTTACAAAACACTCGCTATGCTTTGGCTACGACTCTTCCCGACCGCTGGTATGCGGATCGGGAAGTTCTTTACAGATCTGCGGCGCTGTCCGAGTCGGT
>NZ_JBYCCV010000183.1:0-3934 GCF_057473825.1 Aliterella sp. E5.1 | reverse complement strand
GAACCGCCGAACTTTTAACAGGTAATCATCCACACCCTCTGGAAGCTGGAGTGGGACTGTATGTACTCCCTGGCGGTCCTAATCTGACGAGCCAACCAATTCAATCGCTGCATCCAGAGGATTTGGCAGATGCTATCAAAGTTATGCCGTATGACGCAGTAATCTTCGACTGTCCACCTGGTAACGAAAATTTAGAACGCTTTGGTTTGGTTGCATCTGGGGTCGTGCTGGTAGTCACTAATGCTCACCCCTTTGCCATTTTGGGAGCTAGTCGCGTTATTGGAGTCTTAGAAGGCTACAAAGAAAGGCAGCGTCGCGGTCCCGAACGCTGGGCATTAGTTCTCGATCAAGTTGACGAACGGCGAAGTTTAGACAAAAACTTTCCGCCGCAATTAGCACAGAAATATCCTGAGATTAAGCAATTTATCGTGCATCAAGATACGAATTTATCGCTCGCTGGAGCGCAGCAAATACCTTTAATGGAGTACGCACCGCGCTCGCGCCCAGCAGAGGAACTAATTGCCTTAGCGTCATGGGTTGTAGATTCTTCTAATCGGGGTAAAAGTGACTATGGCAGCTAAACGACGAACGGCGGCAGAAATGCTAGAAGCAGCTACAAATACTGGCGCAGCTATCCAAGCTCAAGACCGAGCAGTCGAGGCAAGAGCAGAAGTAGCGGTGGGTGCTATGCCTCTGGGGAAAATCTTGGAGCGAAAAAGCGATACGCGCGAACTTAGAGCGCAGCACGTTAGCGATCTAGCTGACTCAATTGCCGTACTCGGACTGCTAGAGCCTCTGGTAGTAGATACAAGAGGAAAGATGTTAGCTGGCGGACATCGCAAAGCAGCTATCGAGCTACTTAGAGAAACTGAAGAGTCAGTCTATGTGAAGTTGTTTCCCCTTGACCAAGTGCCAGTTAGAATTATGGGCTTTGATGCGGAAGCCGAGCCAGACCTGGCACTACAAGTGGAGGTTGCTGAAAACGAGAAACGCAGAGACTATACGGTAAGCGAAGCTCGCGCTTTAGCAGAGCGATTGCGTTCTGCTGGATATGTAGATGTGAAAGGCAGACCTGGTAAAAGCGAGAAAGCTCTGCGTCCGGCATTAGAGGTAATTATAGGCAAAAGCCTTCGTACTGTCCGGCGCTACCTGAATGAAGAAGCAGAAGAAAGTAGGACAGATGTCACACTTTCTGCCCAAGGCGAATCTCAAGTCTCTATAAAATCCCTACGCCGATTACAAACAGAACTAATTCGCTTTCAAAAATTATATCCAGAACCTGAACCTATTTTGCAAGCAGTCCAACAGGATATAAATCAGCTACTAAAGCGAGTTGAAGCAGCTTTGAAAAAGATGAGTAAGTGAACCTGCCCTCAATTCCTCCTCCTTCTGCCTTTTTATAGCCACTCACACCCTTTACTGCTGCTCTAGTCAGTTTTCTCTGCCCTGCGGCAAAAGTATGTGCTGCCGATTTAACTTTCATCTACACACCTATGGGTCGGGTCAAGAAAAGTCCATTCATCGCAGCACCCCAAGCCCCAATCCTATTAGAGCAGCGCTCAACACGACTAGAGAAACCCCGAAAGCATTGCGAGTTGCTGAGGCAATTCGTGCTTCCTCGCGCTCCTCTTCCGTTTTAGCCTGGGTAAACCGTTTTCTCTGGATAGCAAAATATACGAACTGGGATAGTGTCAACAAAGCGAGAGGAAGAAGAACCCAGCGCCTGGCTAATGCTAGTCCTATACCACTCAACAGGGTCAGCAACGCACTCACGAAGAGAAAACGACTGACGAGCCGATCTTCTTTTTCCTGAGTTATTGCTTCTAAGGCTGAGTCCATGAAGCTTGCTTGTAGTGCTTGGTGAAAGGTAACAGCACCACCAATCATCCAGAAAGCCCCAAAAATACGCAGCAACCATTCCAGAGAGAACACGAGCGCATCAATCATGAATTCCTTTTGTCCCTAAAACCGAGCTAATCTTCCTCTTGATTAACCAAGTTAATAAACCATCCTTCTGATTAATAAAGAGTAATGGCGGGAAGTCAACCCCACCAAAAGATGCCGCCTAAATACTGGGGTCAGGCAAGTATGGATTGCGATTAACTTTAGAATCTTGACCCGCAAATTGCCTGAACTTGAACTTCAGGCAAGTTCCGATTCTTTTCCCGACAAAACAACACATCAGCTAACCGTCGTTCAGCATAGAACTGGTGAGCTAACCAACCCAAAGGAAGACCAGCCAATAATCCAACAATCAACCCAATCATCAAGCTAGAAACAAGATTCTTTCTAGTAATAGTATTCTGTCGCTCTACTTTTGCTGACATGGTTCTCCTTTAAACGCATCCAACTCCGCCAATTAACGCCCTACCCCACCAATCGCAAGGCATTTTTCTGATGAATTATTCATCAGAAAAGATGCCGCCCCAGCCCCGCTAACTTTCTTTCTAAACTGGCTACTCGCTCTTGCAAATCAGAGAGCGCACCTTTTACGGCTGTGGGGTCAGTCTTACCTAAATACTGAGCGAAGCCCTGCGTGCGCGCTTGCGCTATCGCATCTCTTACTATCTCAGATTCCTTCCGTCCAGCAGCTAGTGACTGGTTTAATAATTTACTGTGTGTTGTTCAACGTACTGGATTGCAACCTGTTCTGCAACTGTCTTGATGCTTTGCCCTAGATGAATTAAGGCACCCATATATAGGGTTAAGAAAACTACAAATGCACACAGACCTAGCATCAAGCTGCGAGGTTCTTTTCTGGGAATCTCCTGCTCAGGAGCGGGTTGAGCTTCGTCTCTAATAATCTTTGTCCAATCGCTTCCACTGACTATTTGCAGGTTCAACAGGTGGAGGTCATATAGAGCTTCGTCCGGTCTGGAATTGTTGTTAAATGTCTGTTTAAACATATCCGCCTCGATTTTCCTAATGAAAGCTAGTATCTTAATTGGGGAAATATTCTTCACCCTGATATCAGCAAGGAGATTCAGACGCTGAATATCGTGCTTGCTACGCTATGAATCCGTAGCAAGCACACCCTACGGATTCATAATCCTGCTTTCCTATATCCCACTTGTGGAGCAGAGACTACTAATATTTACCCCTAATAAAAATATATACATCTTGAAGGATGGCATCTGCCTAAAGCCATAAATTGTAACTAAAACTCTTGGTTTAAGAAAAACCTCTTTTGAATACTAATCCGAACACCTCAGCCAACTGAATCCCAAGTTCTTGAGGCGATTACCTCCGCCAAGAACTTGGGCGAGAAAAACTACTTACAACTCATCTAGGTCGATTGTTGTATTGTTAATGCCCGATAATATTGAAATGATTTTATCTGATCCAAAAGCAATTGCCCCTATTGAAGTTAAGCCAAGCGACACCGCCGAGCGGCTGATTTCAATGTGGATACACGGCTTGTCGCCCCAAACTCAAGAGCGTTACGGGCGCACGGCGCGACGCTTCTTAAAGTTTGTCAACAAGCCACTGCACTTAGTCGCTTTAGCAGACATCCAGGGCTGGCAGATGACAATGACGGGGTTATCTCCCAGCAGCCAACGAACTGCGATCGCTACTATAAAAAGCCTCATGAGCTTTGGTCTAAAAATTGGCGTGTTGCCAGAAAATGTAGGTTTATCAATGCGATCTCCCAAGGCTCCTGACTGCTTGCACGAACGGATACTTTCAGAGCAAGAAGTCGCTGCGATGATTGCTACGGAAGTAAACCTACGCAACCGTACCATCCTCCGAGCGCTGTACTCGGGGTTTGAGTAGCAAGTGCGACGAAAACAACGCTAAGGCTGAAGACCCTGCGCCGTAGTGACTATAATTACTTACTCCCAACAATCTGCTGCAACAATTGATTAACTTCACTCAAGATGAAGGCATCTGGATCAAACGCACCACCAACCCATTCCAACATTGATTCATGTTC
>NZ_JBYCCV010000182.1:0-4036 GCF_057473825.1 Aliterella sp. E5.1 | reverse complement strand
TTTTCTCTTCGTGCCCATAGCGACGTGGACCCACCCGATTCCATCCCGAACTCGGCAGTTAAGCACGTCAGCGCCAATGATAGTTCCCCCGCAGGGGGGTGCAAAAGTAGGTCGGCGCGAGGAGCTTTATCTTGTAAAAGTAGGGCTACTATCTGTTATAATGGTGGTAGCTCTCTTATGCGGGAGTAGCTCAGCTGGTAGAGCACTACCTTGCCAAGGTAGATGTCGCGAGTTCGAATCTCGTCTCCCGCTCCATAAAACAACTGTCTAGGACGGTAAAAGTAAAGACCGGTAAAATTACCGGTCTTCTTTTTTTGCCATGTTAATGCAAATGTTAATGCAGTTGGACTAATTTACGTTCTTAAGGTCGGTCTTAGGTAGGAAGTCCAAGAGCGACACCGCGCTCAAGGCGCGTTGCGACTCGAAAAGGTGCGTATAGCGGTCCAAGGTAAAGCTCGCACGACTGTGGCCCAGGCGGTCAGCCAGCATCTTAGGGTCCATACCGCCTTTGATACAGACTGACCCGTGAAGGTGCCGCAAGTCGTGAAGACTTACACGCGGTACGCCAGCCTTGTCCATAAGCTGGTTGCGCAAGCGAGTTATGTTATCAGGATGTATCACGGTGCCTGTTTCTGATGTAAAGACCAAATCCGCGCCATTCCAGGCTTTGCCTAAGTAGTCACGTTCAGCCTGTTGGCGCAAGCGGTGAAACTCTAACACCTCTATTACATCCGGTGACACTGGCACTACTCGGAAGCCTTTTTTGGTCTTAGGCGTCTCAAAGATAAGCTTGCCACTTACCTTTTTAACGATGGTCTGCCGGATATAAAGCACGCTACCTTGCACGTCCTGCCAGCGTAAGCCTAAAAGTTCACCACGGCGCAAGCCGGTACTCATGGCAAGATAAAAGGTCGCGTAAAGCCTGTGTTCACGCGCTACGTCTAAGAACTTGGCGGCAGTAGCAGCCTCCCAAAGCTTCATCTCACGCTGCTTTTCAGGTAGTGAATCAACGGCCTCAACAGGATTACGCGCCACCATCTGCCAGCGTATGGCCTGCTTATAGGCGCTGTAGAGTACCACGCGGCATTTGTTGGCGGTAGAGGCACCGGTAGTGTCGGCAATAGCGTTAATGGCCGTCTGGACCTTCATAGGCGTGAGTTTGTCGAGTTTTATTTTGCCTATATGCGCCGTGAGTTTTTTAACGCGGTATTCATACTGCTCAAAGGTGCTTGGCTTAAGTTGGCGTTCCTTTTCCTTAAGCCAGCGCTCGAGGTACTGGCTTACCGTCTGGTTGGTGTTGCTCATGGTGCCATCCGCTACTTGCCGCGTCAGCTTGTCCTTTTTCTCTTTGACTTCGGCGTAGGTCTTGCCGTATAGCGTGGTGCGCTTTGCCTCGCCTAACTCTTGCGGGATGACGACTTGCGCTTGCCAGCGTGTCTTAGTCTTGCCGCTGCGCTTGTCTATATAGGTCGCCTCATAGATTGTTCCTTGTCCGTTACGCGCCCGCTTAGCCATTGTCTTTACCTTTCCTTTTATACTCGAGTAAGTCGCTTATATTTACTGGCTTGCCGGTAAGATTTTCTAGCGCCGCCATAATGCGCTCTAGTGCTTCCATACTTGGCCTGTTCCTGCCAGCGGCGATGTTGTAAACGGTGCCAGGCTTGACACCTTCAACTTCTTTGCCAAGCCGGTAGGCGCTAAGGTCATTTTCCTTTAGGTACTCCTTGAGTTTGACGCGTATAGTTCTCATAGCCGTTAGTCTAGCATACGGGATAGCCTATTGACAAGACTACTTGCGTTAGGTTAAACTAATAGACATCTAAGCGGCTTATCCGCCAAGACTGACCGCTTAGAAATTCCCGAAGTAGGAGAATCAAGATGAATCATACCCTCCAAACCCTCAAGACTGCAAACAAGCTGGCTAATGAAGCGGCTGCCATCCTCGAGCGCTTAGAGGACCGTCATGATGTTAAAGGTGCTACTCTCAACAAACTCTTTAAGCGCTACTTACGCCGCCGTAACCTCTGGAATGCCGCTGCTGATAACCACTTTGGAGTCCTCTAATGGACTCCATTCCCTACGGTGATATTGAACTTGAGGCCGACATGATAGAGGAACTTACTGCCCTCTGGCTAGAACTTAGCCAAGAGGAATACGAGGAAGCGGCGTGATAGCCGCTTCTCTTACCTCACAATTACAAGATGCCGCCTTTAACTTGAATGACGCGCAAGTACACTATGCCGGTGCGGTAGTTGGTCACAGTGAGGCTAAAAGAAACCTTGAACTTGCGCGCACCAAACTATTATGTGGCGACACCATAAACGGTAAGAACGCCGACCAAAGAGAAGCGCAACTAAGGCTTATACTCGAGGCCGAGCACGATGCACTCTTTGCCGCTGAAACTGTTTTAACTGAAGCGCGGTGTACGCTTGACTGTGCGCGTCTTGAGTGGGATGTTGCCCGCTACACTATCCGGGCTTTAGAAGCAGCAAAGCTTTAAGCTGTAATCCATAAAAAAATAAGCCTGGTATATGCCAGGCTTATTCTATTTGAATGAGCCAAAAGCAATGAGCCAAAAGAGAAAAATAAAAAGGCTACCGCCACGACTATCTGCCTTTTTTATGCGCATCATTTTTTTGGCAAAACGCCAGTGGATAGCGCTCCTTGATTAAGTGTTGGCCCTTGCATAGCGCTACGCGCTGCATAACGCCAAAGCGTAGCGTTAAACACAACACTTTACCTTTTTACAGATTTGTATGGGACCAAGGTGTTTGTGTTCGTACCCTTAGACCAAGCTGGAAGGCTCTTAAACGGCTTTGTAGCGCATCAAAGCGACATCGAAAAGCTAAGCTGCTTATTTCTGAGGATTAGACTATGGGAATTGAAGGGGAAATCCTTCATGCTAACTTCACCGAAGGAGTTAAATTTATGGAACATGAGAAGGAAAACAGTATACGATTTCTTTTAGCTGAAT
This sequence comes from Aliterella sp. E5.1, assembly GCF_057473825.1. Taxonomy (NCBI): domain Bacteria; kingdom Bacillati; phylum Cyanobacteriota; class Cyanophyceae; order Chroococcidiopsidales; family Aliterellaceae; genus Aliterella; species Aliterella sp. E5.1. The sequence continues at coordinate 1,062 of NZ_JBYCCV010000182.1, read as the reverse complement.
TTAGTGTAACGAGCGAACAGTGGAGACACGTAGATAGACGATCTGAAACCATAATTAACATCTATTTAACTATTTTGACAGCCTTCCTCCCAGCGAATGTTCTACTATATCGAGCGCTTTCAATGGACTACCCATTGATTCTCCTACTAAGCTGTTCTGCCGCTATTCTAATTATAATTGGAGTTTATTCGACAAGGCGGCTCATAAATATAGCCATACAAAGAGCAAAACTTCTACTTGCTCTAAATCTGATTAGGCTCTACTTCCGTGAGCGCGACCAGGAACTTGAATCATACACCATTCCCTATAGGTTCTTTGCTAAACCTCTACACGAACGTCCCGTACTTCCATGTCACGTACTTGAACAGATATACCCAGATTTTGCCAAAGGACTTATATACATGATTTATCGCGCGAACACCGTCTTAGCTGCCATAGCTGTACCCGGATTTCTATACAACTTCCTACAATTTACCTTTACTCATAAAAATTTAATACCCCTTTTGGTAGTTATATCAATTTTCTCTGCTTTTGGTATTTATGTGAGGCAAGATGAATATTATAAGCGTAGGAAAGAACACTTTAGTAATGACCTGGATAAGAATCCGGGTTACATAAATTTGGGATAGTTAATGGCGTAAACACAACAATTGAGGGATAAGCCTTGCTTTTAACGCAATGGAGCGTTTTATGCCGTCCCGAACAGGATAACGCTACCATCCTATCCTGTGTATAAGAAAGTGTATATGTGTATTATGAGGGATTAAGTCACATCGTGCAAGACAGTGTACTGGACAGTTTTTTTGCATTAACGACTACCTTTAGGCTAGCCAGGCCGTGACGCTGGTGAAGTGGTCACTATAAACCTTCTTTTGATGTAACTACTCAGCCTACCCCACTCCGCATTACTGAAGGATGTAGAATACTGCCACGATCATGAGCCTACCCGAGCCCTCTGCACAGCCACCTAGCTATGAAGAACTGGTAGCTGAGAACGCCATTCTGCGGCAGCGAGTGGCTGAGCTTGAAGCGGCTGTGGCCGAACTCAGAGAGATGAACGCC
>NZ_JBYCCV010000181.1:0-4079 GCF_057473825.1 Aliterella sp. E5.1 | reverse complement strand
TAGTCCAGAGTTAATGCCCGTTGAGCATATCTGGGAAGATATTCGAGAAAACAACTTTTATAATCAAACATTTTCATCCCTTGAACAGGTAGAAGATGTACTTTGCCAAGGCTTACTTGAACTTTCTGCTAATAGTGAGCGCCTGCGCTCTATGACTTTCTTTCCTCACCTTCAATTACTACCTCTGATCGCAACTTAGTATAAGTTCACCTTTGAGGGAGAAATTGCCGTTTCTCTACGTCCAGTTGTTAATGCCTCAAACTCTCAGGCAGCAAACCAGGTAGAACTGATTGTACGCGATACGGGTACAGGGATTCCCGCCGCCGAGATTCCCCGATTGTTTGAGCGGTTTCACCGAGTCGAGGGAGCGCGGGGACGAACGTTTGAGGGTACGGGTATCGGGCTGTCGCTAGTGCAGGAACTCGTCCACCTCCATGGTGGGGCGATCGCCGTTGAGAGTACCCTAGGTCAAGGCAGCACCTTCAGCATGCGACTGCCAGTCGGCACGACACACCTGTCTGGTGAATCGCTGCTGCCAGAAAATCGCATCACAATTAGTAATGCTCAACCTGCCAGTACAAAGTCCTCTTACGCTCAAGAAGCGTTAGATTGGCTGCCTCAAGAAAACCTAGGAACACGGAGACACGCAGATAGGGAGAATAATCAAGCCTTCAGCACATCTTCCTTACCTGCTCGAATCTTGTTGGTTGATGACAATGCAGATATGCGGAACTACCTGCAACGCATCCTCCAGGAATTTTATGAAGTGGACGTAGTTGCAGACGGTGAAACTGCCCTAGCTACTGCCTACAACCGCGCACCTGACTTGGTACTCAGCGATGTGATGATGCCAGGGATGGATGGCTTTGAGTTGCTCAAGCACTTGCGAATCGATGCCAGAACACGCGCAATCCCGATTTTGCTGCTGTCTGCCCGTGCCGGAGAGAAGTCCGCAGTCGAAGGGCTAGAAGCGGGAGCCGATGATTATTTAATCAAGCCCTTTAGTAGCCGCGAACTACTTGCCCGCGTTGCTGCGAACTTAAAACTGGGGCGATCGCGCCAAGCGGCGGCTCGTCGTCACCTTGATGCAGTTGTGTCTTCCGTACCGGATTTTATTTACACCTTCGATTTAGCGGGACGGCTCACGTATGTCAATCAGCCGTTGCTCAATCTCTGGCAGAAACCCTTTGCTGAAGCGGTTGGTAAAAACTTTTTTGAACTAGATTACCCAACGGATTTAGCCGAACGACTTCAGCAACAGATTCAACAGGTAATTACCACACGCCAACCGCTCAAAGACGAAACGCCCTTTACTAGCGCCTTTGGCACCAGAGCCTACGAGTATATTTTTGTGCCACTATTGGCTACCGATGGCGCAGTAGAAGCAGTAGCAGGGACAACCCGCGACATCACCGATCGCCAGCAAGCAGAGGAAGCCTTGCGCCAAAGTGAGGCGCGGTTTCGTACTCTAGTCAGCGCCAGTTCAAATGTGTTGTATCGCATGAGTGCTGACTGGAGTGCAATGCACGAGCTTCAGGGGGGAGATTTTATTACAAACACCCTAGAACCGAGCCATGATTGGCTACAAAAATATATCCATCCAGATGACCATGGGCGCGTGTTAGAGGCAATTAGTTCAGCTATTCAAAACAAGACTTTGTTTGAGCTAGAACACCGCGTCCGCCGAGTTGATGGCACGGTAGGTTGGACTTATTCACGGGCTGTTCCTTTCCTTGATAGTACGGGTAAAATTATTGAATGGTTTGGGGAAGCAAGTGACATTAGCGATCGCAAACGCATCGAAGCGGAGCGGGAACAAATTTTGCAACGCGAACAAACGGCGCGGGAGACGGCAGAACGGGCAAACCAAATCAAAGATGAGTTTTTGGCGGTACTCTCCCACGAGTTAAGAACGCCTTTAAACCCAATCTTGGGTTGGACTCGGTTGCTCCGCAGTGGCAATCTAGACGCGGCAAAAACGGCTTATGCCATAGAAACCATTGAGCGTAACGCTAAACTCCAAGTGCAACTCATTGAAGATTTGCTCGATATCTCTCGCATTCTGCGCGGCAAACTGTGCTTAAATGCAACCCCTGTCAGCCTGGATTTGGCGATCTCTGCCGCTTTGGAAACTGTGCGATTAGCGGCTGAAGCTAAGTCAATACATATTGCGACAAATCTTTCGCCCATAGTAGGAAAGATTAGTGGTGACGCGGGGCGATTGCAGCAAGTAGTGTGGAATCTACTATCCAATGCCGTCAAATTCACACCTGAAGGCGGTCAAATTACGATCGCCCTCAGCCAAACTGGAACTTATGCCCAAATTCAAGTCGCTGACACTGGTCAAGGTATCGATTCTGACTTCTTACCTTATGTTTTTGAACATTTCCGCCAAGAAGATGGAGCCACGACCCGCAAATTTGGTGGATTAGGATTGGGACTTGCAATCGTGAGGCAAATTGTCGAATTACACGGCGGCACGGTTCAAGCCCAAAGTGCTGGTGTTGGGCAAGGGGCAATTTTTACCGTCAAGCTGCCTTTGCTGAAAACCGAAGCTAGAGAAATAATGGTTGAACCAATTGCTGCACCAGCGCCTTCATCCTTACCGCTTTTAAACGTGCAAGTGTTGGTGGTTGACGATGAGACAGACACTCGCGAATTAACGGCTTTTATTTTAGAACAGGCTGGAGCGATCGTCACTACTGTACCGTCGGCATCGGCAGCCTTAGAAATCTGCGCTCAGTCTCCACCAGCTGTTTTAGTCAGTGACATCGGAATGCCAGGGATGGACGGCTACGCCTTGATACGGCAGCTTAGAATTTCAAAGCAAGTTAAATCAATTCCAGCCGTTGCCCTAACTGCCTACGCTGGCGAAGGCGATCGGCAGCAAGCGATCGCGGCTGGATTCCAAGCCCACCTGTCCAAGCCCGTTGAGCCAGATGCCATGATTGCTATGATTACCCGTTTATGCCAGACAGAGGGAAGCGGAGGTTGACTTCTATCCTCCGAGGGCGAGATTCTGCGAGGGAATTATGCCTCCGCAAACACCGCTTCTAAGGTGAGAGATTTTTAAGTCTCACTGGCTATGGTTTTTGCATTTTGGGATAAATAATTTATCCCAAAATGCCTTGTAGTTAACCGCCGTAAGCCCCACCGCCAAAGGAGTAAATTATAATAGAGGGCTAAAGTTAGACAAACACAAAGCCACTACTAAAGTCAGAAACTTGGACTTCTTGCAGTGTGGAAATTAGTTCGCTTGTTTGCTCGGATGTATTTAAGAAGATATTGGTAAATACATCTCCCGAATCAGTAATACCTTGAGATAAAGAATATTGCTCTTGGGAGCCGTTAAGCTGAATTGTATCGTTGCTGAGGTCAAAGTCAGCGATCGCCGCAAAGCCAGTAGCATCAGATTCACTAAAATTGTAAAAGACATTACTAGAGTCTCCCAGGATAAAACTATCTGCTTCCTGTTCCACCCGTTAAGATATCGATTTCGCCACTACCAAATCCAAAAGCTGGGACGAAGGGGTCAACACCTATTAGGGTATCGTTACCATCTCCACCATTTAGGGTATCGTTACCGACTCCACCAACGAGGAAGTCAATTCCTGACTGACCTACAAGTGTATCGTTGCCTAAGCTGCCAAAGAGTGTATCGTTACCATTTCCCCCAGTGAGGAAATCATCTCCGGCTTCGCCATCTGCACCAAAAACTTGGTCGTTCCCCGAACCTGCAAAAAAGAGATCGTTCCCTATCCCGCCAAAAACTGCGTCATTGCCGTCACCACCATTAAGAATATCAGCCCCTTCATTCCCAAATAGGCGATCGCTACCAGCATCATCAAAAACGCGATCGTTACCAGTATTACCATTAAGGTTGAACATACTACACTGTTGTTTATACAGTCTAAGCCTAGATTTTTGGTAGACAAGGGTTATCTTTTGTCTATATAGAACCCATTTGACATCTCTAAAAGGCGGCAAGTCGCTTAATCATTAACCTGACGAAGCAGAGATTGAGCTTCGTGGTGGCATTGGTCAAGGTGCGCTCAAAGTTCTTAACGAGGATCTTACAT
>NZ_JBYCCV010000180.1:0-4146 GCF_057473825.1 Aliterella sp. E5.1 | reverse complement strand
GGCGGCGATAGTAGAGCGTATCAAATCGTTCGCTGAAGGTCTGCTGGCAAATCGGACAAAAGTAGCGCTGGGTTGCATTTGGCATCTGGCCATGCTTATGAGCCTTGGGATGACCACACAATGGGCATTGCATAGGAGGATTAGGTAGGTAGAGGGTTCTCCTCTCTACACTAAACCTACATTTACATGATGCACAACCAAATATTCCAGATGAAGTGACTGTGAAGGGAGACTTAGGGTTTCAGGGCTTACAACATGAGTTTGTCAACATCCATGTGCCCCACAAGAAGCCTAAAGGCAAGGAATTGAGCGAACAACAGAAGCAACAAAATCGAGAGTTGAGTCGTCAACGAGTCAAATGTGAACATGCCCATGCAGGCATAAAGCGCTATCAGTCAGTTTCCACTGTCTACAGAAATCGTGTCCCTGATTTTGATGACCGGGGTATGTCAACAATTTTGTGTAAGCGAATGGAAAGTTAACGAGGGAAGCGATCTGGGAACTCAACAGCAAACCGATTGAGAGCAGCCTTCCAATCCTTGATAGGCATGGTCCATTTTTTAGCAATATTCCTGAGCGCCAAGTAGAGCAACTTGAGAACTGAATCATCATCTGGGAAAGACCCCTTCGTCTTGAGCACCTTGCGCAAAGAGCGATTAAGCGACTCAATGGCATTCGTGGTGTAGACCACCCGGCGGATATCAGCCGGATAGGCAAAGAAGGGAATAATCCGTTCCCAATGCCTTAGCCACAGTCGACTGATAGAGGGGTAACGCTGATCCCACTTGTGGGCAAAGGCTGTTAGGGCATCTTCTGCCTGCTCAACAGTACTGGCCTGGTAGATGCTCTTGAGCTCAGCGGCCACCTGGCGCTGCTGTTTCCAGGGGACATACTTAAGAGAGTTCCTGACCAGATGGACAATGCACAACTGCACCTGGGTCTGAGGGTAAACCACTTCAATGGCTTCTGGAAACCCAGTGAGGCCATCTACACAGGCAATCAAGATATCCTGCAGGCCCCGGTTCTTAAGCTCAGTCAAGATGCCTAACCAGAACTTGGCTCCTTCGGTTTGAGAAAGCCATATTCCTAAGAGTTCCTTATTTCCTTCAAGATTGACACCCAAAGCAAGATACACCGCTTTATTGCAGACACGATTATGCTCTCGGACTTTGACAACTAGGGCGTCCAACCAGATGATTGGGTAGAGTGCCTCTAGGGGACGCCCTTGCCAAGGAAGGTGGCTGGAGGAAGCCTCCCCCAGCACACTTCCGCACTGTCTGACCTCTTCAATCACCCCATCGGTGACTTGGCTAATCAGGGTGGCAGAAATTTCTACTCCATAAAGCTCCTGAAGTTGGGCTTGAATGTCACGGGTACTTGAGCCCCTGGCATACAGGGCGATGACTTTCTCTTCTAATCCAGCTAGGCGGCGCTGGCCTTTGGGGACCAACACTGGCTCAAAAGTGCTCTGCCGATCACGGGGCACTTGCAGGGGAAGCTGGCCTAAGTCTCCCTGGATGGTCTTGGCTGAGTAGCCGTTGCGGCTGTTGCGGACCGGTTCATCCTCAGCAGTCTCTGATTTGGGTTCAAGGTTTTGCTGGTGCTCTTGCTCCAGGTGATGGCTCAGTTCTGCTTGGAGGGCTCGTTCCACCAAGCGCTTGCTTAGTTGCTTGAGCAGTCCATCTTTACCCAGGATGGCTTCGGGTCCTTGATAATCTTCGAGTAGTTCATCAAGTAATTCATCGGCTCGGGTTTTTTCGATTCTTCTTCTAGCCATGGCGGTCTCCTTGGGTGTTGTGGCTACTTTAGACCGCTTACACAAATTAATTTAGTGCGACACGTTCTCTCGAAACCAATAGTAGTTGGAGGATGAGAGGCAGGGTTTTGAACCTTGACAACTGATGTCTGATAAGGGTGAAAGCCCCTTCCTCCTGGTAGTGGAGTGACAGCATAACCCCCAGGTTCACGACTAGCCATCAACACCTGAAGCGGGGTCAAACGGCGGTAACTGGAAGCCTACTCTGGAATCCCGCCTAGCAAGCTGTATACGGATACGCGAGGAATCCATGACTGAAGGATCGTGATTTGTGAGCGGTGAAATCAGGCTGAAACACCGCAGCCAAAAGGCAAAGGATAAAAGAGACAGGCACCTTAAATTGTGACCTGTAACTACCCTCAAGAAACCCGGTCTAGAGTGGAGTCCTAAGTACAGCAATCATCAGACATCGGAACGTGGGAACCCCATTCATCTCTTTGGGAACGGTCGATACCCAAAGCAGGTGCTAACCGGTTAGTGGATGGGATTGGGATTGTGTAAAAAGCCAATGCTTGAGGTAACGCTCAAGATATGCTGACGTACACACTGCAACTTGGATGTAGACAAACTGAGTAGAGTTAATAAGTCATGAGTCCGTCTCTCCAGACGAGATATGAATGGAATCAACTGCCTTGGAAGAAAATCCAGGTCAAAGTATTCAAGCTCCAACGGCGGATCTACAGAGCCAGTCAACAGGGAAACGTCAAGTTAGTTCACAGGCTCCAACGTCTGTTAATCAAATCCTGGTATGGACGGCTATTAGCTGTTCGACGGGTCAGTCAAGATAACCGAGGCAAGCGGACTGCCGGAGTCGATGGGCTCAAAAACCTGTCTCCCCCGCAACGTCTGCAACTGGCTCAAAGCCTGAGACAACTTCCCCAAGCGCAACCTCTGCGCCGAATCTGGATTCCCAAACCAGGGAAGCTCCAAAAACGCCCGTTATCTATCCCCGTCATCGCTGATAGAGCCGCCCAAGCGCTGGTAAAGCTAGCCTTGGAACCGGAGTGGGAGGCAAAATTAGAGCCAAACGTCTACGGTTTCAGACCAGGTCGCTCTTGCCATGATGCCGTCGCAGCCATTTTCAATATCATCCGCCAACGCCCCAAGTATGTGTTGGAAGGGGATATCTCTGGCTGCTTCGAGAACATCTCGCATCCAGTCCTCTTGGAGAAAACCCAAGCCCCACCGTCTTTGCGTCAACTCTTGAGCGGATGGCTCAAAAGCGGGGTATTTGATAATGGGTTTCAACCAAGCGAGCGTGGAACACCTCAAGGTGGGGTGGCATCGCCACTATTGGCGCTGATTGCCCTACATGGGTTGGAAACCCACCTCAAATCACTTGGAACCCAGCGACAGCCCATCCATATGGTGTTTTACGCCGATGATTTTGTGGTGTTTGCTAACACACTATCTGATATCCACCGCGCTAGAACAGCTGTGGAACAATGGCTTAAAGGCATTGGGTTACAACTCCATCCCAACAAAACCAAAATCAGCCATACCTTAGAAGGGAAAGCCGGTTTTGATTTGCTGGGGTTCTCGGTGCGGCAATATCGGCAGGGTAAATATGCCTCAAAGCACGGATTTAAGACGTTGATTAAACCGAGTCAGCAGAGCCAGAAACATCACTTGGCACAACTCAAAGAGATTGTGTCAACTCATGGCTCAACAACCCAAACTGGACTGATTGCCCATCTTAATCCGGTCATCACCGGATGGTGTCAGTACTACTCCACGGTGGTTAGCAAAGCAGCATTCGCTGCAATGGATTTCCACCTGTTTGGACAACTGCTGCGCTGGGCAAAACACAGACACCCAAAGCACAACAGTCACCAGATTGTTTCACGCTATTGGCTGGTAAACCAGGGAGAAGGATGGGTGTTTCAAAGCCAAGACGGACTCAAACTTCGTCGTCACAATGAAATGCCGATTCGTCGCCATATCAAGGTCCAAGCCAGTCGCTCTCCCTGCGATGGAGATTGGGTTTATTGGGGGATGAGGCTCAGGTCTTACCCGCAGTTGCTGCCATTACGAGCCCATTTGCTCAAACAACAGGGCGGCAAATGCGCTCACTGTGGACTCAACTTTTTGCCAAGCGATCTGATTGACCTCCATCATCAAGATGGCAATCATAGCAATCAGCGTCGTCAAAACTTGGCACTGTTGCATCGTCATTGCCACGACCAGGTACACGCAACAAAGACATCAACTACAACTGGTATTTTTGACACAGAACCAAGTTGGAGAGGAGCCGGATGCACGAAAACGGGCAAGTCCGGTTCTGAAGCCGAGCAGGTGGGGCGACCTACCTGCTTAGGTTAACCACTCCC
>NZ_JBYCCV010000179.1:0-4105 GCF_057473825.1 Aliterella sp. E5.1 | reverse complement strand
TCGCCCATACTATAACTGTAGCTCGAGGTCTACCCGTTCAGACCCAAGGTAACCCGAGCCGGTTTAGATCGACCCGAGTGTATCGATGCTGAAAGAGGTGCTCGAGTCTGACTGGAGGGAAAGGTTATGGCAGATGACCGCAGCAGCTACCGCCTCATCACCAAGGAGAGCCCACCAAGGGAGCGCTACGACGCACTGCTGATGGCCTTTGCGTAGGGTGTAGGGATAATGCCTTTGCCAGTCATTGTAGTTTTTACGCATCCCTTTTTTCTCTTTATTCAGTAAAACTCAGCACCACCTGCAGCGTTTCCTTCGGGTTTTCGTCAAGCAGCCGAAAGGCTTCGAAAGCTTTGTGAAAAGGGAAAGTATGACTGATCAACGGCTTTAGATTGAGGACGCCTTCAGCTTGCAAACGCATCGTAGTCTGCACCATGCGTAGCCGGTTCCAGCGGTAGGTAAGTTCAGGATCTACACCGGAAATCTGCGAGCAAACGATGTTGATACGGTTGTGGTGAAACTCTTCCCCTAAAAGGAGGCCGCGCGCCTCACCCTGATAGAAGCCGAGCGCAACGACCTTAGCGGAATAGGCTGTGGCTCGAATTGCCTCGTGAAGTGCAGCGGTGGAGCCGGAAGCCTCGAGTGAGACGTCTACACCCCGCCCGCCTGTCAGCTCCTTAATCTGCTCGCCAACCGAGGCGTTACTGGCATCAATCGCTACATCGATTGAACCTAATTCGGTAGCCAGGCTTAGTCGCTTATCAATCAAATCCACCCCGATCACGTAGGCACCGGATTTCTTGGCTAGTTGCGCAACGATTTGACCTGGCACACCCAAGCCAAACACAGCCACTGTCTCACCAATTCGAATGCGTGCATCGTGTACGCCATTAAGGGAGATCGCGCCTATTTGTGAAAAGATACCTAAGATAGGGTCAAGTCCTTGAGGAAGAATGCGTTGTCGGGCAAATTCCTCATCAACAACATGGTGTGTGCGGTGTCCCCATGTACCGTAGATAATGTCGCCTATGGAGAGGCCCGTAACCTCCACACCTAACTCGACAACCTCGCCCACCTCCTCATAACCCCAGCCTTTAATTGGATATGTTTGACTGGCTGTTTCAGAGCTTTTAAACAACTTATGCTCCGGATCCCAGCGCTTGTGTAGATAGGGATTGCTACCACGGTAGGCTGTCAACTCGGTTCCTGCGCTTACTCCGGAGTAAAGCGTTTTTAACCGAACTTCACTGGCTTCCAATGACCGATCTTCGTCCTGTTCAATGTCTATTGTTCTAGGCTGAGTAAACGAGATGACTTTGCCCATCAAACAATTTTCCCTTCCCCACAAACCTAAACGGTTGAAGCGTGAACGAATGCATGTAAAAACGGCGGCCCTGTTCAGGTGTTTTGAGCTACTCAACCCTTAATGGCACCTGCCGTGAGGCCTTGGATAAATTTCCTCTGAAGCGCAAGGTAGACAAGAATAACTGGCAACATAGCGATTGTCGTGCCAGCCATCGTTAACGGAATATTTTGAGTGTAACGGGTTTGGAAAAACATCAACCCCAGCACCAATGGGCGAAGCTCTTCTCGTTGCATGTAAATCAAAGGAACAAGAAATGCGTTCCAGGCCGATATAAATTGCAATACAGTCAACGTAGAGATTGCTGGACCTGCTAGCGGCAGCATCACCCGCCAGAACACATCGAATTCGTTGCAACCGTCTATCTGGGCTGCGTCGTCTAACTCCAGAGGAAGTCCAAGGAAAAACGCTCGCATGAAAAAGATACCGAAAGGTAGCCCTAATGCGATCATGGGTAGAATCATGGCCCAGTACGTACTAAGAAGGTTGATGTCCCTCAGGATGTAAAAAAGCGGGATCATGATCGACTGGAAAGGAACCATGAGACCCAGGAGAAAAACATAAAAGATTACGCTGCCTCCCGGAAATTTAAAGCGTGCAAAGCCATAGCCAGCGAGGCAGGAGAGGCTTACGCTGCCAACAACGATGGGAACGGCGACAATGACGCTGTTCAAAAAATATTTACTGAACCGACCTACAGTCCAAGCCTCACTGTAGTTCTCCCAACGAGGTGTAGTAGGAAGTCCAAATGGGCTCATGGCAATTTCCCGCGTTGTTTTGAGAGAGGTAAATAGTACCCATAGCATTGGTGCGATAACGATAAGAGCGAAGAAAATCAGAACGACGTATTTAGCCACTGACGAAAATGAGATTTTCTGAAAGCGCCTTGATTTTGGCTTTCGAATCGCTCCTTTGTCCATTACGCGCATAAACTAATTTCCCCTCTCTCTAAGCCGGATGAAGAGATAGGAAGCAATAAGCGTGATAATCGTCATGACCATAGACAGAGCTGAGCCGTAACCGACGTCACCCTGCTCAAAAGCTTTTCTGTAAGTATAGGTTCCGATAACTTGGGTGGCAGTTCCGGGTCCCCCCTGAGTCATCACGAAGATAATATCGAAGACGTTAAAACCCCCGATAAGAGTAAACGCAGTGATCATGGTGAGGACGTGACGTAGTTGAGGAACGATCACGTGAATGAACCGCTGCCAGGGGTTCGCCCCATCGAGCGTAGCCGCCTCCACGAGCTCCTTGCTAACATCTTGTAACCCGGCGATGATGACAACGAAGGTAAAGCCAAAGTAGGACCAAACAGCGACGATGATCACGGCTAGTAAAGCCCAAGAAGGATCTCCTAGCCACCCTCGCGCCGCAGAATCAAGGCCCACGGCTCTGAGTGAGATGTTAAGAGGCCCCCAAAGAGGGTGATAAATCCAGTTCCAAATGATGGCAACGACCACTTGAGAGAGAATGAAAGGCAAAAAGTAGATGGTTCGGAATAGTGTCGTTCCCCGCGCCCCACTCCACAAGAGCACACCCAAAAGGAGACCTATCGCGATGGGAGCTGCAGTACCTAAAACGACCCAAATGAGATTGTGGTACAGGGCTTCCCATAAAAGAGAATCGGATAGGAGGGACCGGTAGTTAGACAGTCCCACAAATTCCTTGAGGGGTTGTGCGCCGTCCCAATCCGTGAGGCTATAGTAGATAGAAACAATGAACGGATAGATAAAGAAGTAGGTGTAGAGAAGCAGAGCGGGAAGTATGAATGCGTATCCAATCGTTGCTTTTCGCACCGATCTTCGATTGGAGGTTTTGGTTTTGCGTTTTCCGCTCCCGAACTCACTAGTTCTCACCGACATTTAAACCCCTCAGTTAAATCAGCGTGCTGCACTTCTCTGCCGCGATTTTGGAAGCAGGATAAAGAGGGACGTTTACCGGTCCCTTTACCCTGCCTGCTCTACAGCTACTGGGTAATATCGCTGACGTCACCTGACGCTTTGGCTTCTTCCATCGCTTGTTGCAGCTCATTGGCCAACTGCTCGGCGCTCTTCGTTCCTCCTATGACCTGCTGAAGTCCGTCGTACATCAGAGCATTGAAGTTCTGAGGGGTCAGCACATCAATGTTGTAACCCATGGAGTCTTGTTCCTCTTGGAGTGTGGTGATCGCTGTTTTAAGGAGTTCGGGAATTTCATAGTTAGAGACGTCGATCTGCTCATGGGGTGGCATTACATTTACGTCCTCAATCCAGAACTCGGACGCCTCTTCAGAAAACAAGAAATCTAGGACCTCAAAAGCCGCCTCGGGGTCTTCTACAGCGCTTGAGACAAAGTAGGCAGAGCCTACACCAGCAGGAGGTACAATAGGACCACCGTCGATTGATGGGTAAAAGAAAAACCTAACCGGGTCCGGCATAACGTCGGGATCCGTATATTCACTCATCATCCAGTTGCCCGTAAGCGTCATGGCCGCTTGCCCACTATAGAAGAGCAGGTTTGCATCGTCGTAGGAAATTGCATTGACCGAGGGATTGAAACAGCCAGCCTCGACCATCTCTACAAACGGCATGGCAATAGCGGAGACAAAATCGGGATCGTTCCAGGGAACCTCTCCCGAAATGGAAGCTGCTAATTTCTCCTTACCCGCTAGGTTGCCCGAGAAGATACTAAAGATATGGCTAGCAGGCCATTTCTCTTGATTGCCAAATGCGATAGGAGTTATCCCAGCGTCCTGGAGTGTTTGGC
>NZ_JBYCCV010000178.1:0-4260 GCF_057473825.1 Aliterella sp. E5.1 | reverse complement strand
ATGCGTCAACGTATTGCTCGATTGGTCAGAAAGACGCTTTCGTTTTCTAAGAAATTAGAGAATCATATTGGTGCTATTTGGCTTTTTATCCACCATTACAATAAATCCTTACATGTTTAGCACTACCGAATTTGGATAAGTAATTCGACTAAATTATCTGTGACCTCAAGACTTCTCTGCCAACAAAAAGCTGTAAACAACGTGTAACGAATAGCTTCTGGATGGCGGCGTAAGTCACGAGGATGTTCAACCGCCGCTCTATTTTTATATACTTGAAGAACCTTGGTAGGAATTTGTTTAAATAAATCTGGCGGTAGACCTAGCTGCCGGAAATTATCTAATTTAGCAATCTCTTTTTGAAAGCTTTCTATGCCAATTCTACCAGGGTCGGTTTTCAATTCAGCCCATGTCGTTTCAGTTTTTTCTATAAATTCATTAGTAGACTCACTCGGCATATCATCTAGTAACAAAAATGAATCTGCTAAATTTAACAATTTGTCAATCGCCTCTTTAGATTGACTAGATAGTTGTTGACTAATCTGATTAAAAAAATTATCTTCAAAACTATGAAGGGCAGAACGGATAATTCGTTCTAATCTTAAAAACGTTGGCGGTTCGATTTTGAGTTCGCGTAAATGAGTTAATGCCGCTAATTCTAATTTCTCAAACTTCAACTCGTAAATTAGTGCCTGCTCAGTTAGCCAATTAACTAATTCTTCTGTATCGTAGCTCTGTGCTTCTCGAAATCCAAAAAACTCTCGGATTTGGGCGCGGTGATATTTAATGGAGCGCCCTTGCCAATTGTAAGAGTGATATTTTTCACTTTTGATATCTAAAAGCTTTGCTACATAATTAACAACGTCCGCAGGAATTTCTGAGGAATTCTCTGGAAATCTAGCTTCTAGTTGGAAGAATTTGAGTAGTAGAGCAAACCCCAAAGTATTCTGGTCATTTTTCTGAGTTAATTGCTCTAATTCCTTTGGCAGCAACGTCCAATGCTCTACTAATTCTTCTAAACGCCAGGTTTTCTTCATCAAGCCCACTTCTCAACCGCAAAGTATTATATCTCCGCGCGTGATGACCTTTTACTTTTCCTTTAAAACATCCCCAATAACACTTATTTATGGGCAAGTTAGCGATAATAAACTGCTGTAAGATGTAATCAAACGGTACTCAAGCCGAGAGTGCTAAATTATCATTTATGGGCAAGTTTGAATCATGACTAGGACTGCCCCACCACTGAAGCTCACAAATCTAGAACAGCGCACTCGCGAACATCTGCTTCCGGGTGAGGTCGAAGCAATGCTTAAGGCGGCAAAGGTTGTTGGGCGGCACGGTCATCGAGATCGGACTCTAATTCTGTTGGCTTATCGTCACGGTCTACGGATCTCAGAACTGGTAGCGCTACGATGGTCACAGGTAGATTTCAGTGGCGGTACAATTTATATTAATCGGCTGAAGCACGGCATCAGTGCTACACACCCACTACGCGGAACTGAACTTCGGGCGTTGCGACAATTGCAACGGGAGTAAGTAGATAGGTCAAATTAAATATAAGATGACATCGCTTGAAAGCTTTACGCAGTTACATCTCTTCTGAAACTTATCTTCAGTTTAATTACGCTTACCTACTTATCCTGATTCTCCTTATTTGTTTATGTCTGAGCGTGGAGCGGCAATGGCAGCGGCTACCGCTAGGGGTATTATTGAGCGAGCAGGTGTCAAGGCTGGCTTGCCAATTTCTGTGCATCCGCATATGTTACGCCATGCTTGCGGTTTCTATTTGGCAGCTAAGGGGCATGATACACGAGCGATTCAGGCTTATTTAGGACATAAAAACATTCAGCATACGGTTCGCTATACCGAGTTAGCTCCAGGGCGCTTTAGAGATTTCTGGACGGACTGAGTGAGATTTCATCCCCAAAAGACCTACACCACTGGCTTCCTTGTTAGAGCCTATGCCCAGCCTTACTTTTAGCCGATCTTGCCCCTGGTGACAGCTTCGCTATATCTACCCCTTAATGTCTTGGGGCGTAACTTAGTGAAATGGAATATAGATCAAATTCTCAAGTGCCAAGAAGATAAGAATCACAAATGCACTCTCTGGCTTGTGCTGCCGCCAGAGCGAAGGAAGTAGTTGTCAAAAGGGCGCGTTGAGAATAAGTCCTGTCATGCAATTTTTGACTATCTAGCACTCAAGGCAGCATTAAGGTTCTGGTAGCAATGGAACAGCCAGGGAAGTTAAGCTGTGCAAAGCTTTTTCTGGATGAAGCCTTTGAAAAATTCCACAAAAAAGCCCTAACGTGTAATGCTGCACCATGGCTTATCTGCAAAGTCAATTTGTGAAGTTTGTTTACAGAAATTACCAGTTTTTGGAAAAAGAAAGGCGTAGCCTTGATTAATGTCTTAAAGCTCAAGATCAACGGTTTTGTGGTTTGCATACACGCCCTAATGAGTTTCGAGACATGGATAGCGTTTTATTCTGGAATGAAGTGGCACTTCAAGCGGTTGCCAACGACCACTCCGGTTCCCCTCCGCCCGGAGAACAGGGTGGCCCGACCTTCACCACACGTGCATTAGCAATTGTTCACGCGGCGATCTACGACACGAGTAACTCGTTTGCCCGCACTTACAAGCCGTATCACATGATTGAGGAGCCCCCGAAAGGTGGTTCTGTAGAATCTGCTATTACGGGAGCGGCAATGGAAACACTGATGGCACTTTACTCCAAACAGTCCGATTTCCTTAATGAATCCCTTGAGAAGTTCAAGCAGCAGGTGGGAAGTATTGACCAGCCCAGCTTTGATCTCGGTCAAACGATCGGTCGTGCTATCTTCGAGTCTCGGCGAGATGACGGTTCGGCTGAAAATCGACCACCAAGCGGCGAAGGTGGTGGTGAAAGTGCCCTCTTAAACACAGTTACTGCATCTACTGATGGTTCCAAGGTAGCCCCAGGGATGCACGTTGCCGATCCGTTGAACCCAAAGCAAGAACTTTATGCTCCGACATGGGGCAATGTTTGCCCTTTCGTTATCCAGAACATTCGCGATTTTCGCGCCCCAGGTTATCCAGCGCTGGATTCCCAAGAGTATCGAGATGCCTTCGATGAAGTGAAGAGCAAGGGAGCTATTCAGGGGACGGTGCGCTCCTTAGAAGAGACCAATATAGGTCTGTTCTGGGCTTATGACGGTGCAAACCTGATCGGCACGCCTCCTCGCCTCTACAACCAAGTCGCAAGAGCAATTGCAGGGAGCCAAGGCTTTTCCCAGGAAGAGAACGCCCGCTATTTTGCTCTAATCAACTTGGCGATGGCAGATGCTGGCATTCAATGCTGGGACACCAAATATTTCTATAACCTTTGGCGTCCTATTGTTGGTATCCGCAACGAACCGGACGCTCAACGCAGAATTCCAAAGTGGCAGCCACTTGGCTCTCCCCGATCCAATAATCCGCCAGGCAGCCCAACACGTGGCCTCGATTTTACCCCGCCATTTCCGGCATATACATCTGGTCACGCAACGTTCGGAGCGGCATCAATGATAGTCATGAAACTCTTCCTTGAGGAGACCGGGCGTAATCCCGATGTAGTAATTGAGGATTTCGTCTCAGACGAATTGAACGGTGAAACTACCGACACCAACGGAGACCCGCGTCCAAGAGTTCCTATGACCTTTACCCTCGATAAAGCTATTAAAGATAACCTTGAAAGCCGCGTCTTCCTGGGTGTTCACTGGCGGTTCGACGGCACCGTGGGAGCACAGTCTGGGGAGCAAATCGCTCAAGAAGTGTTCAGGATAGTAGCGACTCCTGCTTAACCACAACCTTGTAACCATATTTAAGTGACACGTGTCGATAGCCAAACCTATCGGCACGGTGCGACCAAAGCATCGCCGCGAGTTTGAGGACGGATTGTGGCAGATGATTATTGAAAATGGGTTTAGTCGCGTTCTCCTTGGAGTCCATTGGGTCTTTGATGCTTTCAGGGTCAAAAACAATGGCAGACCTAATCTCTCGAAAAGTGTTGGAGGAGTACCACTTGGCATTAAAATCGCGGAAGATATTTTCAGTAACGGATTGAAGAAGTCAACGGTAGGGCCACGAACATAACTCAGCAATTGACTAATAGGGGGTTCAGCCGAGATAAGTGTAAGTGCGATTCGTTCTGGAGAAACCCAGTTTATGGGGGGATTCCAGGCTTTAGTAGAGTAACCTTTATTAGGCTAAGTTCGCACTTTAAATCCTCTACTGATGACAACTTGA
>NZ_JBYCCV010000177.1:0-4352 GCF_057473825.1 Aliterella sp. E5.1 | reverse complement strand
AGAAAGTTCAAGTAAGCCTTGGCAAAGTACATCTTCTACTTGTTCAAGGGAGGAAAAGGCTTGATTATAAAAGTTGTTTTCTCGAATATCTTCCCAGATATGTTCAACAGGCATTAACTCTGGACTATAGGCCGGCTGAAAAATTAACCGGATATTTTCTGGAACCTTTAAGCAGTGGGAGCGATGCCAAGCAGCTCGATCCAATTGTAAAATGACAAAATAATCGGCAAACTCCTGAGAAACTTGCGCTAAAAATAGATTCATCATTTTAGTATTAGCGTAGGGTAAAACTAAGCAGGTCATTAGACCTAATTGGGGTGCGACGGCGGCATAAGCATAAATATATTGTCGGACTTGCTGCTGGGGTACAATGGGGCGTATACCGCTTGGACACCAACAAGCCTTGACTTCTCCTATGCGACCAAACCGGCCTTCATCCCCTGCCATTAAGACCACAGGTCTAGTATCGGAGGGGTTTCTAGTTTGATTTAGCTGCGCTATTAGTTCGGGAAAGTTTTTTTAAACGAATCTATAGCCCCAGGCTCTTTTTTGGGATGAGAAGCTCTAGGAACAATCTTGCGCCATTGATGCCGTTCTAGAAGCCGATAAATTGTTGTCTTATGTACCCTCAAGCCACATTTTTGTTCATAGGCAAGTTTAATTTGGATTGCTGTTGCTATCTGACCACGACGGGCTTTTTCTTTAAAGGAATCTATCAGTTGCTTTTCCGAGTCCCAACTTAAATAGCAGTTCCGCCTACCCCCTTTCCCTGGACTGGATAATCCGATTTCTCCGGTGCGATTATATTGCTGAATTACTTTTCTGACAAAACCTTGGGATACCCCCAGATGTAAGGCAATCTCTGCGGAGGTTCTAGGGTCTGCTAGTGCATTGTATATCACCAGCCATTTTTGTTTTTCCCAATGGGATGACGCTAACTTTACTTTCTGCTTGACTGTCTCTAGGTCTAGATGAGGACAGGCTTGGGTTACTTGACTCCTATACATTTATCTTTGCCAAAGTTTTCTTTATTTAATACTCTACTACCTCTGACCACAACTTAGTATTAGAGATGTCAAATGGGTTCTATACATTAACGTATTTTTGTTGGTTAAATAACCCTCTTTTGTCAGTTTCCGGGTATTATAAATAAAAGAATAAAAAAATAAAACCCTGAAAGGTAAGTAAGGCAATGGACAACGAATTACAAATCTTGAAACATTTAGCAAGAGATGCTCACCCAACAGTTGCCATCATAGACTCGTATTGTGCAGAGTACAGAGAACTGTTCAAAGAAGTAAGAAACTATGAATGCTTCAAATACTTACACTTGGGAATAACGTCACCAATAAAAAGAAAATCATTACCAGAAATAGCTAAAGTAGTAAGTATAAATTCTGCGCAATCATTACATCATTTTATAGCGAATTGCGATTGGTCAGTAGAGGAATTAAAAAAGCGAAGATTAAATAAACTCAAGAAAGCACTAAATGGAAAGGCAATTACCGTAGTAATAGATGAAACTGGAGACAGAAAAAAAGGTAAGAAGACTGATTATGTAGCCCGGCAATATTTGGGAAGTGTAGGGAAGGTTGATAGAGGAATAGTTTCCGTCAATGCCTATGGAGTTTATGCCAATATAACGTTTCCTTTAACAGTGAAAATATTTAAGCCCAAGGGAACGCTAAAAGCCGAAGATAAATACAAAACTAAAATAGAATTAGCATCAGAGATAATTACAGAATTAATTGAATTAGGCTTGAATATTGAATTAGTACTAGCAGATAGTTTTTATGGTGAAAGTAGCCAATTCATTCAAAAACTATCTGAGTATCAATTAGCTTATGTCGTAGCAATTAAAACTAATCATGGAGTCTGGTTGCCAGCTAGTCAGAGCATTAGGGCGAACAAGTGGTATAAATTCACGAGAACATTTAGCAACCAAAAATCAGAAATCAGATACATAAGGGAAGTAGTTTATGGAAAAAAAAGAGCGATAACATACTGGGAAATAACTACTGACCCAGAAACCATGCAGGATTATTCTACTTCGTTCATCATGACGAATCTTCAAGGGAAATTGAAAAAGACTTTAGGGGATCTATATGGACTGAGAACATGGGTAGAATATGGCTTCCGGCAGTGTAAACAGGAATTGGGTTGGACAGATTATCGCTTTACTCATTTTAAGGATATTGAAAGGTGGTGGGAGATTATTTTTTGTGCTTATACAATGATTAGTTTAAGTTCTCCAGCTTTTTTATCTATACATGAATCTCATCAAATTCAAACTGAGAATCAAGAAAGTAATTCTGTAGATTTTTCTAATCATCAACAATGGAATCATGAAAGCGGATGGAAGAATGTTCTAAATAATGTGCGATTAGTTGTCCAACCACTCTTATCGTTTTGGTTGGTTTATCCTTGGTTAGATATTTTTCCCAATTCCAACTTATTGCTTGGATCTAATCATCTAATCAGTGCAATGAATCAGTTCCTTCCCTTTTATTCTTCTGGATGAAATGCTTTATTTACTACTTTTTAATTTCGGAAACTGACAAAAGAGGGATAATGTGGCACTCGGCACCAATAAACGCAGCTATGCAAGATAGACTCAAGAAGCAGGGTAAGCAATAAGCGAAGCGGTCGCCTCGCTTATTGCTTAAAGAGTGTTAAACAGTGGCAAAGTCAGCGCTAGTGAGGGTGTTAGATTGTACGCCGTTAATAATTGCCAGCAACTCATCGCTACTGCTATTAGCTCGACTTTAGCCATTAAGCAGCATAGCAGAGTAAGTCAAACCAAGATTTGAAGAATGTTCGCGGGACATTTACAGTGTCAGTCTCTCGATTAGATAGTTGAAAAAGTCGAAACTGCCATAGCTGTTGACGCACCATAGCTAAGGCATCAGCAAAGGTTGGGAACGATTTATGGTACCAAGCTGTGTTGGGTAAATCAAAAGGATGCTGAGTCTGCACTTGATTAGCTAGCATCACTACAATGGAGAATAAGGCTAATAAAGCAGGAGTAGTCCGCAAAATTGCTAAGTTTGACCATTGGCGTTGTGTTTCCACTCCTAGATGTGAGCGGACTTCCTCAAAAGTCACCTCCACTTGCCACCGTTGCCGAAACCATTGCAAAATTTCCATCGGTTGAGCCGATAAATCTGTACACAGAAGGGCTTGGGGTTCAAACTTATTTTTAGGGTCTTTGATCACAACCCAACGGATAGGCAGTGCAGGTAGCCCGGTATGATACCACACGGCTGTGTGTGAGGAGATTTGTAGGGTATAATCTCCATGACCATACCAATCCTTGACGACTACGGTTTGCCAAGGTGTGTAAGGGTTTTCAATCAGCGCTTTAAGAGTAGAGAGCCGCTTACCGACCTGTGCGTGGACGGCCCATTTGCTTAGGTTGACGGGGTGGGGCTGGTTGATAGAGTGCAGCATCTAAGCGCAAACGAGTCACCATATGCAATGGAGACTTCATTTGGGACAAACTAAACAACAATTCCAGCGCTGCAAAACTGCTATCTGCTACAACCACAAGCTGACGATGAGGCAACCAGCGTCGTACTTGCAATAGCATCTGCCGTGCCCAATCGGTCAAACATTTGTGGCGACGACCACGCTGCTGGTCATATCGCTCGGACGGTGCTAATACAGTCAGAAATGGCAGTGCCCAGACACGTCCAGCCCAAGGAATATCAACTAACATCATTAAACTCAACCAACGCAATCCACTTGCTTTGACAAAGTGCCCATGACTGGAACGCACGGGGTCACGATAGATGCCTTTAGCCGCAATCTTTTTCCCTCGTCTTCGTTCTATTGTGTCGTCTAACCCTAAGACAATCACACCGCTAGCAGCGAAGACTGTTATTAGTTGTACCAGCAAGATTTGACTCGCTTTACGGCTTGACCAAACTGCACGAGAGAGAACCCGATGGTAGTTGATGAAATGCCTTGACTCTGATAGTCCCATCACCCGTATTGCCGCAGTAACTGTTCGTTGCATTGGACTCAGAATTGCTCCAACTAGCAGCACTTGAGCATGATGCCAAACTCGATTTGAGAATAACTGACAATATGGCTCAATTAACGTTTCAAAGATTTTTGGTATAGTGTACACAAGAATTTTCTGGGGTAAGGATGTGTTAACTCAAAGCATTCTTACCCTATTCCTTTTTTGGGACTACTTCTCCTCAAATGGCTAAAGTCGAGATTAGGGCGTATCTGCAAAGTCTGGATGTAGCGTAATGAGCTATTTTAACCAGATAAGAATCGCCGCAATCATCAGCATTGCTAGGTAGTTTTCGGCTCGTTTTTCATAACGAGTAGCTACCCGACGA
>NZ_JBYCCV010000176.1:0-4341 GCF_057473825.1 Aliterella sp. E5.1 | reverse complement strand
GGTCTGGGTTTGCAGGGCGGCTCAAACAATGCGGCAGCAGAATTTGTGGAAGTGCTTCTGTACACGGCCCAAGGGACAATGCCCTCTGAGTTATTTTCTTCACCCCAACTTCTTGACGGGAAAACCATCATCGACTGCAATAATCGCCAAATCCCAGAAAATTTTGCCTACGGGCCTTTGGTTGATGCTTCGCTCATGATTACACAAAGCAAATCCTTCCTGATTAGGTCATGGCTTCTAATTCCAAACTTATAAATCATATGTTTAACCCTCTCTCTAAAAGCCAGCCCCTGATCAATCAGTACCAGATGCTCTTGCCTTTAGCAGCGAATAAAAGTGTTCTTCAAGGTTTCGGGTCCGGTCTGATTCTCAGTTATTTGATGGTCCATCTCTTTTCGGTGGTCGAAGTAATAAGCCATTGCTGCATAAACAGCCCCCAGATCCAGGTTATAGGTGCCAGCAATCTCTATCAGAGAGTAACCCAGCTTCAGGTACATCTCTACCACATCTTCTACAGCAACTTTGGTCCCGGCGATCCGGGGTTTGCCACTTCGGACCCCAGCAGAAACTTCAATGTGCTCTTTGCTCACTAATAGCTGCATGGGGATAACTTCTAACTCAGATATCTCAATGTTGGCACAAATCTAATTATTTCATGTAGAGATTTATTATGTCTGATAACTCGAAAGTTTGGTTGGTCACCGGTAGCTCAAGTGGATTCAAACTATGGACGGCCAGCAACCGGGTGCTCTGGATAAAGCCGCTGAGGCAATGATTCAGGTAGTCAAAGCTGAAGCACTTGGCGCTGATGCTGTCAGGGTAATGGGAGAAAAGCTAGCTGCCATTGAGGCTGAGCTGACTGACTGGGAGCAGATTGCTGTGAATACAGCCTTTGAGGGAATTGAGCAGGGCTCGACGCGCATCTCTGAGTTGGTCAAAGCAATTAAAGGTAGTGCATCAAAAGGATGTGGTTTTGATAGCCTAGAGAATCAACTATCTTTCTGCTTCAGCTATGAAATGTCGGCTCTGTGGACATCCCAAGACTCATAAACATGGCAAGATGCCCAATGGACATCAACGCTACTTGTGCCTGCAATGCAAACAGACCTTCTGTGAGAGTTTTGACACCCTTTACTACTACCGTCATGTCAGTCCAGAACAAATCCAACAAGTGCTACAGGCTCATAGCGAAGGGAGCAGCCTACGGGGCATTAGCCGGATTACAGGACTTGCTTACAACACAGTTGTGAGCATCGTGCGCTCAGCTAGCAACAAAGCTCAGCTTGTCCACAATGAACAGGTAGAAAACGTCGCCACCTCAGAAGTTAGTGCGGATGAAATGTGGTCGTTTGTGCAAAAAAACAGAAGCAATGTCTGCCTAGTGAATTGGGAGCTGGGGACTGCTGGATTGGACTGAGCTTAGCAAATTCAAGCGGATTGATCCTAGCAGCACGAGTGGGCAAACACAGCGATGAATTGATTGAGGAGTTGGTTGTTAGCACCGAAGGCAAAACCCATTGCAAATTTTGGAATAGTGATGATTGGGGAGGATATGAACGGGTACTGCCGCCTGAGATATTGCATTACATCGGCAAGGATAGAACTCAACGACTCGAGCGCACCAATGGCATTGTTAGGCAACAGACAGGACGGTGGCACCGACGACAGAATAAGTTTGGCAAGTTATGGGAGCAGACAAAAGTGACAACACGATTAATCATGAGCTATTTCAATTGGATTTGGCGGCACAGTCGATTTAAGACAACGGCGGCTCAACGAGCGGCCTTAGCAACTCGCCCTTGGACTTGGCATGACTTAGCCACTTATCCAACAACAATTTAATGCACTACCAGATAACGTGGCTAGATTGACTGACTTTAGATCCAGTAACGAGGAGGAATTTCCATGACCGACCAAAATTTTGATCTAAAAACGGCTGCGCATACCCCGCAGCTTGCTGCGATTGGGTCAAGCAGCCTGCCGAGAGCTAAGTCGGCAATATAATCAGAGCATGAAGCTGCAACGAGCGAGTCATTGCGTGTATCAGATTCGTTATCACATGGTGTTTTGTCTCAAGTACCGTCGAGGACTATTGCTCCTAGAAGAACGCTGTGAATACCTCAAGCAGGTATTTCAGGAGATCGCGAGCGCTATTGGTTTGAGATGGAGCAGATGGGAACAGATGGAGACCATATTCATATCTTTGTCGGTGCAGCCCCCAAATATGCTCCCTCCCGAGTCATGCAAATTCTCAAAAGCATCAGTGCAAGGGAGTTATTCAAGCGCTTTCCAGAGCTACGAAAACAGCTATGGGGAGGAGAGTTTTGGAGTGATGGTGGCTATATTGGCACGGTGGGCGATGGGGTCAACAGCGAGATGATCAACCGCTACATTCAGGAGCAGGGAACGGAGCAAGAGAAGGCTCAAGCGCAACAGATGCGCTTATTCTCTCTTTAATCGGATACCCCGCAGCTTGCTGCGATTGGGTTCTTCATTCAGGTGATAGATAAACTCTGAATATCTTCCCCCCTGCAAGCCTATTACAATTGAAATTCTATATCTTTTCTGGATAAAGGCTTTTAACGCAGCCTAGCATTCTGAAGTAGGGAATGTCATCACCAAAATCTGCCCAAGTAGAAAGTCAGTTAACTACATCATGCTAAGGAATGCCTGAGGGTCAATGAGGTAGTTACTAAGCAACGGCTCCCTCTATCCTGGTAAAGGTCACGCTCACAACGTAGCAGTATGAATCTCCCTGAATCCAGTCGGTTGCAGTTTACCCCTGACCTCAATATCTGTCGGATTTTGAATGGGATGTGGCAGGTGTCCGGGGGGCACGGCAGAATTGAGCCTGCAAAAGCAGTTCAAGGGATGTTTGACTACCTGGATGCCGGGTATACCACCTGGGACCTAGCCGATCACTACGGTCCAGCGGAGGATTTAATTGGGGAATTTCGCCGACAACTGGCTGATAAGCGGGGGGAGGCAGCGCTTAAGCAGATCCAAGCCTTTACCAAGTGGGTGCCCCGTCCCGGTCGGATCAGCCGCAAGCTGGTAGAGAAAAATATTGATATTGCCCGGCGACGGATGGGGGTTGAGTGCCTGGACTTGTTGCAGTTTCACTGGTGGGAGTATAGCGATCGCAATTACTTAGAAGCCTTGCAGCACCTGAGTCAACTCCAGCAGGAAGGCAAGATTAAACATCTGGCCTTGACCAATTTTGACACTGAACACCTGAAGATTATTCTTGAGAGCGGCATCCAGATTGTCTCTAACCAGGTGCAGTTTTCCCTAGTGGACCGTCGCCCCCTGATCGAAATGATCCCCTTTTGTCAGGAACAGGGGATTCAGCTGTTTGCCTACGGCACCCTCTGCGGCAGCCTGTTGTCTGAGCAGTACCTGGGCCAGCCGGAGCCGCGAGGAGGAGCCTTAAACACTGTTTCTCTACGCAAGTATAAAAACATGGTGGATGCTTGGGGTGGGTGGAGCCTGTTTCAAGCGCTGCTGTCTGAGTTAGATAAAATTGCCCAGAAACATGGGGTCAAAATTCCCAACGTGGCGGTCCGGTATATTTTGGAGCAGCCCACTGTTGCCGGAGCGATCGTGGGGGCGCGGCTAGGGATTTCTGAACACCGGCAGGACAACGCCAAGGTGTTTGGCTTTGAAATAGATCAGGCGGATCAAGACCAGATCAGTCAAATTCAAACCCAAGCAAAGAATCTCTTTCAATCGATTGGTGACTGTGGGGACGAATATCGACGTTAATAAATCTATCTTGATTTAGAAGTCTCCTTGCATGGATATCGTCGAAACCCTCAAGCAAGACTACCATCGCTTCCCCGCCGATCAGACCTACAGCCTCTACGCCGAGGATGTTTACTTCAAGGACCCCCTGAATGAATTTCGCGGCCTGGGGCAATACAAGCGCATGATTGGCTTTATTAAAACTTTTTTTATGGAGATTCACATGGATCTCCATGAAATTTCTCGGCAGCAGGATCAGATAAAAATGCGCTGGACTCTGCATCTTAAGGCTCCCTTGCCCTGGAAGCCCCAACTGGCAATTCCCGGTTGGAGTGAGCTTAATCTGAATTCAGAGGAGCTGATTGTTTCTCACATCGATTACTGGAACTGTTCCCGGCTGGCAGTTCTCAAACAAGTTCTGCCCTTTAATTGATAAGACCCTTTGTTAAAGAAACCCTAAATAACCTGCCAGCAATCGCCCGCTCAAGTAAGCTGATGTACGGCTAGACTGAAGGTAGGTTTATTGCCTTGAGGGCTTCCAGCGAAAAGGTTCTCCAACCTTTGAGAGGTGGCTAGACCAGTAAAATTACCTATACT
>NZ_JBYCCV010000175.1:0-4385 GCF_057473825.1 Aliterella sp. E5.1 | reverse complement strand
TCAAGTTGTCATCAGTAGAGGATTTAAAGTGCGAACTTAGCCTAATAAAGGTTACTCTACTAAAGCCTGGAATCCCCCCATAAACTGGGTTTCTCCAGAACGAATCGCACTTACACTTATCTCGGCTCGACCCCTAGTATATTACCGAATAATCAACATTACACCCCGATCAGTGATAGAGGTGCTTCTTCTTCTGCCGTCCGCTGCCACTCTTGATCAAAATATTCTTACTACGTTGCAGATCTGCTAACTGGGCTAACCGATCTAAAGTAGTTACTTGCTGCAACTGCTGATATTCTGATTGCTGAATGGCGATCGCCGCATGGGTAGCCAATTGATTAAGTAAGCTGATCTCAAGCGGTTGCCAGTACCGCGCTCCACTACACTGATGGACAATCAGTAGTCCCCACAGTTCTTGCTTCTGAAGAATGGGAACGACCAATTTTGACTTCACCGCAAACTGTTGCAGAAATTCCACCATACAAGGTGACACCTCACTATTCTCCACATCGGAAATAACCCGCACCTGTCCTTGGCAAAACAACTGTCGGCAATTTTGGGGAAAAACTTCTTCCGGGAATATCCGTCCCAGAACGGCTGGGTAACTAGAACTTACTGATTCTTCAACCCCGCTTCCAGTACCATCTGGCCAAAGGCGATAGATTAAGACACGGTCGGACTGAAGAAGTTGCCGCACTTCTGTGACAATAATTTTAAGAATTTCCTCCAAGTTTACAGACTGGCTAATCCGCTGCGTAATCTCTACCACCAATTGTTCTCCCTCAATTTGCTGCCGCAGTAACTTCTCGGTCTGCTTGTACTGGATGCACTGGGCAATCCTATCGGCTATAGGTGTTAACTGAGCAAGAACACTTTTTTCAAGAGGTTTGCGGGCAAATATTGTCATTACCCCCACTGTCGATCTTCCTACAATTAGCGGGTAGCTTGACATAGCAACGACCCCTTCTTTAGCCCATTCCTGATCAATGTTGCCAGAGTCATCCAGAACTTCATGAGTCGGGAGTTGCGGACAACTTTGGGCAATTTGACCAATCTGAGACTTGCCTACAGGAATACGGTGATAGAGAGCGTCAAGATGAGTGGGCATTCCAGAACTAGCTTTTAACTCTAGAACGTTTTCCACTTCGTTGAGCATCCAGATCCGGGCGTTTACGATATCAAAGTCTTGGACAAGATTTTCAGTGCATTGCTGAAGAAGCACGGGTAGTTTGTCATTCTTGCCTAAAACAATACTGATATTTGCAGCTAATCGTGTCAAAGGCACTTGCTTGATGATGAATTGTGTGGCGACTTCAGCACTTAAGGGTTGGCTAAAGAGATAGCCCTGCATAAAATCACATTTAGCTGAGCGCAAAAATGCCAATTGCTCTAATGTTTCTACTCCCTCAGCAATTACCTTTAAATTCAGCCCGTGTCCCAGAGTAACAACTGATGTGATAATTGCCGCGTTACTTGGATTTGTTGTTAAGTTACGAATAAAAGATTGATCAATTTTTAAGGTGTGCAATGGGAAGCACATTAGAGAACTGAGTGAAGAATAGCCAGTACCAAAATCGTCCATGGAGATGTGGATTCCCATGACCTGTAGTTCCCGCAGGACTGAAACGGTAAAGTCTACATCCTGCATGACAAGACTCTCGGTGATTTCTAGTTCCAGGTACTCAGGTTCAAGCCCTGTTTCTTTCAAAACTTGAGTAATGGTCTTGATTAAATTTTGTTGTTGGAACTGACGAGCTGAAAGATTGACAGCGATGCGTAGCGGTGGCAATCCAGCCAACTGCCAGGCTCGATTTTGGACACAAGCACTTCGCAGAACCCATTCCCCAATGGGGACAATCAAGCCAGTATCCTCTGCTAGAGGAATAAATTGATTAGGCGGGATCAATCCTAAATCGGGATGCTGCCAACGGACTAGAGCCTCCATACCCACAATTTGACCAGTGTCTAAGTCCACTTGCGGTTGGTAGTGCAACAAAAGTTCTTCCCGCTCAAGCGCTTTATGGAGATTATTTTCTAACACCAGTTGCTCAAGCGCTTCGGGATTCATGGTCGGTGTATAAAACTGGTAATTGTTTTTGCCCTGTTGCTTGGCACCATACATGGCAGTGTCAGCATGCTTCAGCAAAGTTTCCGCATCTTCTCCGTCATCAGGACTTAGAGCAATCCCAATACTGGTTGTGATATAGAGTTCCTGCTCCGCAAAACAAAAAGGAACACCAAAGGCATCTAGAATCCTCTGAGCCACCTTGGCGGCATCTTCGGCACAGCTAATTTGAGGTAGCAGCAGGGTAAACTCATCGCCCCCCCAGCGAGCCAAGGTGTCTATTTCCCGCAGGCAGCCTGTCAACCGTGATGCTGCCTCTCGCAACAACTGATCTCCAATAGCATGACCTAGCGTATCGTTGATCTTCTTAAACCGATCCAGGTCTAGAAACACTACAGCCAACATTTCTCCGCGTCGATAGGCATTGGCTAAAGCTAGGAATATGCGATCGTTAAATAGTATGCGGTTGGGCAACCCCGTTAGCAGGTCGTGAGAAGCTTGATGTCGAATCATTTCTTCCACACGCCTTTGCATCACAGCCATATGGAGGTGAGTACCCAAGGATTGAGCCAGCTTAATTTCCTGCGGAGTCCATGTTTGAGCTTGTCCTTTTTTGATTTCCCGCCAGGCTGCAAAAGATGTCCGAGGGTACAGGTTGCGGTTATCATTATCCCAACGGCCTGCCCACAAGGTTTCAGTGTCAATTTCATTCCGAAAGATGCTCAGGTAGCCTATGTCCTGTTGACGATACTGTAGCGGCACAATCAGAATTGACCGAATTAGGGGTGACTGGAAACTAGGGACTAAAGGAACAAGAGTTGGCTCTTGATAGAGATCGTTAATGGTGTATGGATGCCGCACACTGTTTTTGTCAGAGGCACTCTCATTGTTATTAGTTATAGCTCGAAGTGGCTTTCTTGCCTCAGGCTGCCCAGGGTACTGTTGTTCATGACCGTCACTGCATTCTGGAAAGCCGTCCTGGAAGGAACTAATCACTTGTTGCCAGATGGGACTTTCTTCAATCTGGGCCAGAGTTGGCTGCTCTCCACAGATATACATTTGGGTAGGCTGACCAATTGCATTCGCTTTGAGATATAGCCTGCCCCCAGAACCATTTAGGGCTTTAATGGTTTCCTCAAGCACGGTCTGCTGAATTTCCGCGACGTTGAGCGGAGAATGGAGTAAACTGCTAATTTGATTGATTGTGGCTTCATAGCGAGCTTGTTGTCGAGCTTGCAAGAGCAGATTTGATTGGGCGATTGCAATCGACACTTGATCTACTAGCATCTGCACAATTTTCAACTCTTGTTCTGAAATGAGGTGTGATTCAGCATGATGACAAGCCAACAACCCCCAGAGCTGATTTTGCTCTACAATCGGAATTGTCAAAGAAGAACTTACACCCATGTTAGAGAGATATTCGAGATGGCAGGGATCCGCTTTGTAATAGCGAATATCTTCTGTCCCTAGGCTTTCTCCTGTCTCTGGACAGTCTAACTGGTTGATTGTCTTGCGCTGAGAGCCAACATCCATGATTACCCGTTGACGGGCTTTGACAAACATCTCGCGGGCATGGGCAGGAATGTCGCCCGCCGGAAAATGGAGTCCTAACAGAGAAGGTAAATTATTTCCATCAATAGACTCGGCAATGACCTCTCCACTGGCATCGGAATCAAACCGATAAATTTTGACTCTATCTATACCTAAAAATGAACGGATTTCTAGTACCGCCGTCGTCAAAAGCTCTTGTAGCTCCAAAGATTGTCGAATTCGGTTGACTATGGGATTGAGCAAGCTTTCTTGAGCTAAGGCTTGCTGCAAAATCTGTGTAGCATTTTTAGGAGCCATTTCGTTAAGTGGTTTTCATGAATTAATTATGAATATCCTTAATCCCAGGATGGCTTATCCTCCTAAAAAAACCAATGGTGCAATTACTTATTACCTATAAAAGTTTAGTGAAGATTCAGGGTGAAGCGGCACGTCGGCTCTTGAACCCTTGCTTCCACCGATGGCATTATGACCTGTGCTTGCAGAAATTTAACACTTACAACTTTCAGCCAAATGCTATGGACTGGATATGACTGTGACTTGGTGCAAAACGTAGGTCTGTGCCTTTTGTTCCTTCCTCAAACTTGGTGCAAAACGTAGGTCTGTGCCTTTTGTTCCTTCCTCAAACTTGGTGCAAGATGTCAGTTAAACGTAAATCACTGCCTGCCATAGCTAAAGCTGTTGGATTAGATAATCATCAAAACTTGCATCACTTTCTCACCCAATCTCCTTGGACAGTCCAACAGTTGCGTCAAAAACGCCTGGAGTTAAT
>NZ_JBYCCV010000174.1:0-4438 GCF_057473825.1 Aliterella sp. E5.1 | reverse complement strand
GGCAGCAAGGGATGAAGTTTCTGCCATTGAGCATCATTTAGGTCACCACGATGTAGCGGCATAGAAAGTTACTCCCGTTAGTTTTCAGATATTAGAATCTTCATATTCTCACTTTCTTCCCACTATATCTAATGTCCCTTTTGAGTTTGCAGATACGCCCTAGTGACCTTTGTCCGCTCAAAAAAAAGCTCATCTGGGCGGCAACAAAAGGGAGGAATCTTCCCCCCTTTTTTGCCTTCTCTGGACGGCGGTAGAGCACTTTAGAGCAGGAATTTTAGGTTGGGTGTTAGGGAACCATAGTGGTGAAACTTTCGCCCCATTGTGGGAACTTGTTGCTACTTGGCAGTGTGATTTTATTGTCACCGATGGTTGGTCTGTTTATCCTGGTTTTATCCCTCTAGGAGACCAGATTATAAGCAAAACCTATAGAACCATCGAAGGGGAAAACACCCGCTTACGTCATTATTTAGCGCGCCAAGTTCGTAAAACTTTGTATTATTCCAAATCCCTAAATATATATGTTGGCTGATTCGATTCGGTTGTTAATTCATTATCTTAAGTTTGGTGATGTGCCTGTGCCTCATCGTCCTTAAATATTCATCTCTCAATTCAGCAACGCCCGAGTTTTCACTGATACGTGGGTGTAGCTGCAAAATTGCTTATGTCAGGGTTTACGCAGAGATGGAGATTTAAGTGAACTCATATGTATGTAAAACTACTGTTTGCACTCTATGTTTGGTTATTCAAGACTACCCAAATTTTTATTAGCGTCTTGAATGTATGCGATCGCCCAACAATTCACCTCTAGGAGATCGCAAAGGTTATTAATTATCTCTAGCAATTGTTGCTTTTGCTTGTTGCCACAAGGCTTCTAATTCTTCAAGGGTATAATCAGATAGCGGACGACCAGCAAGGGTTTCAACGTGAGATAGGCGTTGAATAAAGCGTTGATTTGTGCCTTGCAAAGCAATGCTTGGATCGATTTTGTACCACCGCGCTAGATTGATTAAAACAAACAATAAGTCCCCTAATTCTGCTTGCTGGTGTTCTAACGATTCACTAGCGATCGCTTGTTTAAATTCCCCTAGTTCTTCAGTGAATTTAGCCCACACTCCCTCTACATTTTCCCACTCAAAGCCACCCAAGGCAGCTTTTTGCGAGATCTTCATCCCTGCGAGGAGAGGTGGAAAAGTGCGCGTATAACGGCTGAGTTTGCTACTCAATTGAGCAGTATTAATAGATTCTCCTTTTTCCTCAGCTTTAATTTGTTCCCAGTTTTGCTTTACTTGCTCAATGCTGGTTGCGTCTACATCGCCAAATACATGAGGATGGCGGCGAATTAGTTTTTGGCTAATACCTTCGGCGATTTCTTTTAAACTAAACTTGTTTTCTTCGGTGGCTATTTGCGCCTGTAATATAACTTGTAGTAATAAGTCGCCTAATTCTTCGGCGATCGCATTTTGGTCGCCACTAGAAATCGCTTCTACGACTTCGTAAGCTTCTTCAATTACATAGGGTGTTAGCGTCTGTTGAGTTTGCGCTAAATCCCAAGGACAACCACCATCGGGGGATCTAAGGCGTGCTACTACATCGATTAGCTGTTGCAATGCTGCCAAAGTAGCGGTGCTAGGGTGATTTTGGTTAGACATCTTGTACAATTGTCACTACTTAGTTGTCGATTTCTTTATTTTGCCAGCAATTGCTTTATTTCGTTGCTTGCGTTTGATCGAGGAACCAATGCGATCGCTTAATATATGACTAATTGCTCCCATCTCTAAGCCAATAAATAGCAAAATCCATTCATAGGTATACTTTTTAGCTAATTGCGCCCATAATTGCCAATTCCAGCTTACATCTCCCCATAATTCGGCTATTCCCACAGCAAAAATTCCGACTATGCTTAACCAAAAAGCAAGGTATAGCAATCGCACGGTTGTACCAATTATTAGTCCGTGAGATAGTAAAGAACGATGTTTTAAGGTTTTTTGGTAGGGTATCCACAACCATCGCAAATAGCCCCAGCGCTTGTATTGGACGGAATAAATGTCTAAATCTGGTCCAAACATTAAACCGCTAAATAAAAATGCCCCAGCGACAATTAAAGTGCGATCGCCACTTCTTTGCGTCAACAAATAGGTGCAACCAGCAATTATAGGTAAACTCCATAAAGTAATGCGATCGTGGGTTTGACCGGAAGGCATAATATTGATTTATGTAAGGTTGGGGAAATATTGCAAAAAAGCATAGCTTTAATGAAATAAATTTGCTATATTGGATATTACCGTAAAAAACGGGCGATTAGCTCAGTGGTAGAGCGCCTGCCTTACAAGCAGGACGTCACTGGTTCAAGTCCAGTATCGCCCATACATTTTAGCTATTGCAGTAATGTAATTCTCCTCAAATGATTCAGGTTTCCTGTAGATTTTGATAGTTTTCAAGGTGCAATTAGTTTGTACTCAAAGCTGAAGACTATTAATATCCCATTCTCCAGTAAAATTAGACAAAATAAAATTTTACCAGTGGATTGAATCTACTATAGGAGCAATCATGAGCAATCGTCCGATTATTTTAGGTATTGTCGGCGACAGCGCTGCTGGGAAAACAACTTTGACAAAAGGAATTGCTCAAGTGTTGGGTGAGGATAACGTTACAGTTATTTGTACGGATGATTATCACCGCTACGATCGCGTTCAACGAGCAGAATTAGGCATTACCGCTCTGCATCCCGATTGTAACTATCTAGACATTATGCAACAACATTTGTCTTTGTTGAGGACAGGGCAACCCATACTTAAACCTGTATACAGTCACAAAACAGGAAGTTTTGAGCCGCCACAATATATTAAGCCGAATCAATTTGTTGTAGTGGAAGGTTTGCTAGGTTATTCTACTCGCGCCGCCAGAGATGCTTATGATGTCAAAGTGTATTTAGCGCCTCCAGAATCACTGCGCGCCGATTGGAAAGTCAAGCGAGATACAGCGAAACGCGGATACAGCAAAGAACAAGTTTTAGCAGAGATGGCTAAACGCGAACCAGATTCGGAAGAATTTATCCGTCCTCAGCGTCAATGGGCGGATGTAGTAGTGAGTTTTTATCCACCAGGTGATAACAGCGAAAACAATCCTTTATTAAATGTACGTTTGGTACTGCGTCCAACTATTCCTCACCCCGAATTTACCCAAATTATTTCAAGGAATGCTAGTGCTACTCCCGCCGTGCGATTGGAACTAGATAGAGATATGGGTAAACCTGTAGATGTGGTAGAAGTAGACGGTCATGCAACCTTGGAGCAGGTGTACGATCTAGAGAAGCTAATATGTAGCGATATGCCTAATTTGAAGAATATATGCGATCGCGAAAGTAACCCCGGCTTAGGCAAGCTTACAGGTACAACGGGTGAGACAATTCAGAGTAACCCTTTGGCTTTGACCCAATTGTTGATTACCTATCATATGTTGAAGGCTCCGCAAATTCGCCAATAGGTTAAATGCGATTGCTAGTTATATTTAGTCAGGCAATGTGATTTTTTAGACTTAAATGGGATAGATAAAGGTAGTTGCTTTCAAGTAATTACCCGCTATGACTTATTGCTTAAGAATTGCCGATTTACCGACTACAGAACGACCCCGCGAACGCTTGATGGCTCATGGTTCCCAAGTATTGGCAACGGCGGAACTCATTGCAATTTTATTGGGTACGGGACAAGGAGCAGGTAAACTTTCGGCAGTAGGGTTAGGGCAACATATTTTACAAGAACTTAGCAAGTGCGATCGCGATCCTTTGGCAGTTTTACGGGAAGTAAGCGTTCAAGAATTGATGCTAATTGATGGGATTGGTCCGGCGAAGGCGACAACAATTTTAGCGGCGGTGGAATTAGGGAAACGGGCTTTTCAATCGCGCCCTTTGGATCGTACACCGATTGAAAGCCCCGCCGAAGCGGCAGCAGCATTAAGTCAACATTTGATGTGGCAATCTCAAGAACGTTTTGCGGTGCTACTACTCGATGTTAAAAATCGGTTGTTAGGTACGCAGGTAATTACAATTGGTACGGCGACAGAAACTCTTGCGCCTCCCCGCGAGATTTTTCGAGAGGTGCTTCGTCAAGGTGCAACCAGAGTTGTAGTTGCTCACAATCATCCGTCGGGTAGTGTAGAACCAAGTACCCAAGATATTGAGTTGACGCGCCAGTTATTGTCGGGAGCGCAGATATTGGGGATTCCGCTATTGGATCATTTGATTTTGGGTGATGGGAATCATCAAAGTTTGCGGGAAATAACTACATTGTGGGAAGAATGCCCGCAAGGGGATTGATACCAAATTGCGTTCAAATATAGTAGAGTAGTGAACAACAAAGTTTGTCCTCAAACAACGAGTTAGGCAGGTGGATATGGGTCAAGTTACTCAAGCTTTTCCCCATTTAGAGCTAGAGGCAGTAAA
>NZ_JBYCCV010000173.1:0-4460 GCF_057473825.1 Aliterella sp. E5.1 | reverse complement strand
GATACAGAAGATGCTAAATATTACAGGAAGCAAGTGTAGTAAGAAGCGCGAATATGTGGCTACGGTATGGCGTTGATGGCAACAACAAACTAATTGAAATTGAAAATGTAGCCAGTGGCAAAACAAATCTGATATGCCCGTACTGCGGCAAAGCGCTAATAGCCAAAAAGGGCAAAGTTAAAGAACACCACTTTGCTCACAATGGAGAAACCTGGTGCGATTCGTTGTGAGTGAATCACGGTACTCAGCCCGCACATAACCTTACCAACCAATTCTCCTTAGAAGCGGTTGAACTCTCAGTCAGATGTAGGTGAAAGTCCTACCCGCCAGGTTCAGGCGTGACTCCCTATCTGCCCATGCCGAGTAAACTCGATTTTTACAGAGCAAAGCTGGGAACAGGGCGCAACCAGACAACTGTTATGGGTTGACACTGGCGCTAACGGGGCGTTCTCACGGTGAAACCGAGCCTAAAAAAGTGACCTACTCCGAGGCAGGGCATAACTCAGATCCACCCCTGACCTTATCAGAGCTAAAACCTGCTGAATTTTCAGGTTAATAACAGCAAAGAACCTAGGGTTTCTGATGGTCAAAGTGGCTACACCTAACAGAACAATCAATCAATTGAGGGAACGAATAAAAACGAATCAAAGGTCTGGGGAAGGTCGAATCCCTAAGTAGGCTAGACGAGAAGCGGAAATCCTTTTGATTCGGGTAGGATGTGGCGTAATTGCCGCAAGGTATTCAGACTATATCCTTTGGAGTCAGCGCATGATTAGACACAGCGACAACGCTAGTGAATCTTGGAAAACATTACCCTGGAAACAATTCCGGCGTAACTTATTCCGCCTACAAAGACGAATATACAAAGCAGTTCAAGAAGGCGACAAGCGTAAAGCAATGTCCCTTCAAAA
This sequence comes from Aliterella sp. E5.1, assembly GCF_057473825.1. NCBI lineage: Bacteria > Bacillati > Cyanobacteriota > Cyanophyceae > Chroococcidiopsidales > Aliterellaceae > Aliterella > Aliterella sp. E5.1. The sequence goes on along the minus strand of NZ_JBYCCV010000173.1, from coordinate 3,549 downwards.
ACTTATTTTGAAGTCCACTGCGGCTAGATTATTGGCAATCCGCCAAGTAACTCAGCTAAACGCTGGAAAGAAAACAGCAGGTATCGATGGCAAAAAGTCTCTTACTTTTAAAGAGCGCTTTGAACTAGAGGAACTGTTGAAAGCATCTAGTAATGAGTGGAAACACCAGAAATTACGCAGTATTCCCATTCCTAAAAAGGATGGTAGTACCAGAATGCTTAAAATTCCCACTATTGCCGATCGAGCCTGGCAATGCCTAGCAAAATATGCAATAGAACCAGCACATGAAGCCTTATTTCACGCCAAAAGTTACGGATTTCGGACGGGAGTGCGATTCGTTGGGTAGAAACTAACCCCAAAAAAGGGTGGAGGATTACCCGCAAAGTTATTTAGTAGCTTTGACAATTTGATAGTCATATGGGTGAGGTTTTAAACCAAGTCCCATCCTCTAGGTGCAAGAGTGAAAGCACACAGAACGCAGTCTCGAACTGTGTCCCCCAAGGTAGCGACTAGCCATCAATCCTTGAAGCGGGGGTGAAAGGTGTTAAATACTGGAAGCCTAATCTGGTATACATCGAGCAAGAGTTCATGAGTAGGAATACGAAGGTACGTTTGAACCATCGTCAGAAATAACCAGCGCAATCAGGCTGTCCACGCTGGGAGTCCCAAAATAGGCAAGGATAATGGGGAGTTGGCAAGTTCCTGGGTGTCCAACAAGCACTTCCTCAAAACCCGGTGGAGAGTATCGCTCTAAAAACTCAAACAATGACTATCAGAAACGAAGTAACCTCTCGTATGTCCTCGGTTCTCAATGACTGAGTAGGTGCTAACCAATACTACGAGTAGGCAAGATTGATTCAAAAGCAAATGCCTCGCTGTAATGGTGAGGATATGCAGACAGAATCACGGTGATTTGGAAGATGAAGTTTCCAGTAGTAGTAAATATGTCTAATACGAGTTTTAAGACTACGGGGGAATGGCACTCTATCAACTGGCGAAAGCTGGAGCGTAGGGTGTATAAGCTGCAACAGAGAATTTATGGTTGTGTTGCAAAAACTTTGTGAGGACAGAAAACCTCTGTTGCAGGAGTTCCGATTATGCAATCACTCCAAAGATTCGGTTGATGAAGACAAGTCGCTCTTTGATGGCTCCTCTGGGAACGCCAATAACCTGTCCTTTTCTCACCATGTTCATAATTTCATATCCCTTGATTGTCCGTCTCGCCGTATTGAACGAGCCGAATCCCATGCCAGGTTTGACTAATTGTTTTATCCCTTGATGGTCTTGTTCAATAATATTGTTAACTCAGATCTTGCACCAAGCTCAAACTCTTCTACTACAAATGTTTTAGCTCATTTGCCTTTAGGCTAATCTTCACTCTAAGTAAGCCTTCCCAGTTATCAAGCGATCGCGCGACTGAAAATGGGAGAGCTTAAAAACCTTGTTTTTCCGTTAGGTGCAAGATCTGAGTAGCGGTACTTAAACAAAATTCAAGCCCAAAATACAGAAAGTAGGGTTATTACAAGTTAAGTGTCTATCAGCTTACCCAGGCTATTAACAATAATGAGAAATGAATAAACGATTCTCAAAGAAAAAGGATGCTGGGCTATCACCCAAACTGAGCAAGTATTTTGCCACATCTTGAACATCTTGTTGGCTTCTTACCTTTTTATCTGAAAGATAAACCCCCAGCAATGCTGGCGAGGGAAGCAAGAATCATAGAGGGATTTTCCCGTGCGTTTAGCCTACCCCCACGAAAGTGAATGTTATCGACAAGTAACCCTATTTCACCAGGATTACCCAAAAAATGAATTACTAAACCTATAAATAAGCCACTGGCTGGCATAACTAGCAGTAGGCTAAGTCCTGTAAAACCTTCTAGATGATGAATTATCGTCTCTAAGATCAGCCAATAGCAGGCAGAAAACAGCCCGCACGCTATACCTACGCTTGCCCACAGTAGTACCCAAGGGGAAATAGTTAGGGGGTTGTGTTGTGCGAGAAGATTAACAGTATTGGCAAAAGAGCGTTTTATCTCTGGCACTACTTAGATCTCAATGAAATTTAGTTTTACTAATTCTTGCTTTACCAAATAAAGCTGCCAGTGCCAAATCGCCAATTTCTTTAACTGGATGAGAAATGACTTGCAGTTCGTGAGCATATCTAGGTTTTGGATCTTTTGCTAACCAAATTGGCGGAACCATCATTGGCTCGTAACTAGCAATTATATCAAAGCTTCCTGGCTGAGAAATTAGCTCAACCTTTTGACCAGGACGGTATTCAAACGCTTCCTCCCAGTCTACGTTCGGATCAAAATTCATGGGAAATTACAGAAAACAGTATCTATTGTTACTATTTTAGCTGTAACTACAAACAATTAAAAAAATCTGTAGCTTTAGATACAGATTGTTATATTCATCAACAAATGGTGAAATTGGGTAGCGACAAGTAATGGAACCGAGAACTGGAATAAGCCTGAGATTTGTAGTATGGTAGCGTTTTAGCCCTGGCAGCGACAAAGGTCAAAGCTAACTTTTGAGCTAAATTAACCATGGATATACATAACAAAATGGGTTGCGCCCCTTCTTATTACCATTTTTGGTTCCGTTACTTGTCATGACCCTAAATTCAATAAATTAGCCAAAGCCATCCTCTTATATTTAACTCTGCTAACTGCTTGTGAAAGTTAGCTTGTATAAGTTGAATGCGAGCTTGCATGGTTTCAGCATTCCCAATTTCAGAACCTAGCTAACAGGCGTAAAATATAAATATGCTCCTCGACCCAAAATTTTCACTAGAACACTAGCGGAAAGCCCTAATATTTTAGGAACATCTTTGTATTCTGCCCCTAAATACTTTGTAGCTCTTAACTGAAGCTCAACGACCATTGCACAACTGGATAGTGGGGCAACCCGCCAAAATTGCTAAAAAGTAAAATCTTGGGCTGACTAAGCTGATAGACTTCTAAAAAGAATAAAATAGAAGTCTGAAAGATACGAGATAGAGGAGACAATGCCTGCTAAAGGATTCCTAAATTTTGAACAGAAGGAGAGATTACAAATCTTAGTGCGCTCCAACGATTCTCCAAGATTGAGAGAACACGCCCTGATTCTATTACTTCGCTCATGATGGTAAGACCTATGAAGAGATTGCTAATTTTATTGGTTGTGGGTATCGAACTGTAGCGCACTGGTGCGTACATGGAGACCCAGACAATCTGGATAGTTTGAAAGATAAACGACAGCAAGGTAAGTACCGAAAAGCTACAGAGCAATATATTGAATTATTACTAGAAGTAGTAGAAAAAGCGCCGTCAGAATTTGGGTATGAGTTCGGCAGATGGACAGGAGAAAGATTATCAACTTATCTACAACAGCAGACGGGAATTAAATTAAGCGGTAAACAAATTAGTAGAATATTGCAAAAAAAAACTACGTTTACATTTGGGCGAAGTACAGCTTAGAATCTAAGCAAAATCAGGCAGAAAGAGCAATATTTCGGGAGAAGCTAGAGACTTATTTGAAAGCTGGAGTTGTAGCACCAGAGATA
>NZ_JBYCCV010000172.1:0-4487 GCF_057473825.1 Aliterella sp. E5.1 | reverse complement strand
GTGGTTGCAAGCAAAGAGGTTTATCCGAGAGTTCTATCATCTGTGTAAATCTTTCTTTGCTGTCAAGCGCTTGTTTGAGCTAGTAACTCACCGACAAATTTTTAATTTCCCAAAGATATTCATGTATGGTGCATTTTCATGAACCATTCAGGATTGCTATATTAGCAATTGATACCCAACCAGCTTTTATCCAAGGTAAATAAGATTGTGCGACTTGCAAAACATCTTTATTTAAGCCTTCCGCAATATCAATCAGACTCCGTTCTCCATCTACCCATTGCTCTAAATGCTTACGGACTGTGGGATTAGTAATTTTATCCGCGCTGCTAGAGTAAAAACGAAGAATTGCTTCTATAGAGGGTATGGTAGGAGCAAACGCCGACAACTGCTGCTGACGGTGTTTGACATCAGCAATTAATTTAGCTGAATCTAAGCCGTGACAATCTTCGCCATGACAAAGATTGAACTCAAGGGTATTATCTAGTCGATAGTGTCCTGAGTGGGGTAAAACCTGTTCTAAAATCAGAACTATTTGCGTATGAATGAAAGCTTCCACTTGTTCCCAAGTAAATAGGCGCATTTTTACAAGCAGATCTAAAAGCGCCCGAATAGAAGTTTTATTTGCTGCTTTTTGAGTTGCTATGGCGATCGCACTTTCAGACTATTCTCGGTTTAATTTTTGTCCGAGAATTTGGACAAGTTCTTTATTGGTAGGTAAAATTACATCCCCATAGACAATCTGACCATTTCGCAACACTAAGATGCGGGATCTCTTTTTTTTTGAGGAACTTACATCAACATCTAAATACAAAATGCCGCTACTATGCTCGGTTTTGAAAGCCTCTAAAACTGTCGGTAATTGCTGCTCTTGATAAAAGTTTGAAATCATATTTTTGACGAGACAACTATCTAGTTAAGTTATCGGTAATAATATTATTCATAATCTACTTTCTGATTCTATTAATATATCGATTGAGTTTACAAGTCTATCTGTAAAGCTACGGGGATTTGGGGATTAATAATTTTTTATCGGTGCTATTACTTATAGCTTAGATTTTAATTGATGTAGTTTCTTGATCAGAAATTCATTAGAAATTCAGCATCAAAATGATACTTAACTAAATTTTCAGTAAAAACTTTGAGACTAAATTGAATAATATTTATTTAGGATAATTTTGTAGCAGTTTATTGACTTGCACCATCAATTCACTGCCAGTATTTTTACCTGGTTCTACCAAAAACATATCTGGTAGCTGATTGAGCAAATCCCTAGCAGTAGCTCTCATTTTTTCTGCTCTAATCATGTCGTCTTCACGTTGATATATGTCTCCAAGTTCCAAATAGGCATTAATAGAAGTAGGGACAAGATAAATAATTTTCCGCAATAACTTTTTAGCTTTAGTCGCATCTCCCTTCTCTTCGGCAATATGGGCTAATAAATAGTAAGGAGATAGGGAAAGAGGATCTATCTCTATTGCTTGTTCGCAATAACAAATCGCTTGTTCAGATTTGCCTAAATTTGCCCAAGCTTGCGCAAGGAGATAACACGCCTCAAAATGAAATGGGTGTTGTTTTATTACTAACTCCGCTTCTGCAATCGCGGCGGTATATTCTTCTTGATGAAATAGTATTTGTGCCTGAGTTATAGTTGCTGGCAATGTAATATTTTTTACAGTAAGTTGAGAAGTTTGAATTTTTGGTATTGAGGTAACTATTCGCTCTCTATTTATATTGATTGAAGCAGGTAATAATTGTACTGGTGTAACGCATTTATCGAGGAGTAAATCTTCTCGTTGATACACTAAACATTCAGGAAAAACTTTTGTTTGCATTTTACCCAGGTTTTGACCATGCAATTCTGCGTGTCCAGTAAGTAAATAGCCTGTGGTATTAAGAGTATGATAAAACTTGTTTAATACTAGGGAAATAGAATTAGCATCAAAATAAATAAAAACATTACGGCAAATAATAATATCCATACTATGGATATCAGAAGTAGGGTGAGGAAAGTTATCTTTGATTAAATTGCCTGGTTGAAACTTTACCATAGAAGCAACTGTTTCTTTAACTTCCCAGCTTTGCTGACGTGGTTTAAAATAACGCTGAATAAGTTCTGGTTCTACCATGCGAAAAGACCAAGAATCGTAAATTCCCCGTTCGGCTTTATTTACGGATTCTAAGTTGATATCTGTACCCAAAATCAAGATATTCCACTTGTGCAAGTCAGGAATTAATTCTTTAACAAGAACAGCTAGAGAATAAACTTCCTCACCAGTAGAACAACCTGCGCTCCAAATTCTTAGCGATGGTTTCAGTGCTTTTTGGAGGGAACAATCGCGCTTTTTATGTTCGATTATTTGTGGTAGCAAGCGATTTTTTAATAGCGTTATTTGTCCTTTATCCCGAAAAAAGTAGCTTTCTCCAGTAGTCAATAAAAGAGTAAGTGCTTTCCACTCGCGATCGCCTGGGGTTTCTAAAGTCGATTTTTTATTAATATTTGTATCTAATAGTTGATAGTATTGCTCTGGTGTGGAAAGGTTGAGCGCTCCAATCCGATTGCTTACTTTGTTGCAGAGAGCTTGTTTGTCTTGCTCGCGGATGTGCAAGCCTGTATGCTTAGCAATCAATTTAATGAAATTTTGCAATTGTAAATTGTTCATAATACATTGATTAAAATGCTTGTTGATAGTATTCCCAATTGAAAACCCAAACTAACAATTATTGAATTAAAAGATTGAGTTCTCTGGCGATCGCATCTACTGTCAAGTCACTAGGGCGCTTTGGGCTAAAACAAACCCTGACAATTAAAGAGGGCTAAAAAATTTGGGTATTAGCTTAAAAACTGTTAAAAAGGTAGATTTTCCTAGTTACCTTGTGCCATAGCATAGAGTTGTAGCAGTATGATTCATGACTGAATTTGTCTGCTCTTACAAAATGCGATCGCACTTTTACTAAACTTATGACTTTAAATCGACGCAAACTCATATTTTTGCTAGGAGCCACAGGCGGAGCTTTTGCCTTAAACTCTTGGCGCTCATCAGGGTTGATGGATGTAGCCGTAGCTCAATCTGCTCCTGGAAGTAGGAGTATTTCTTTACCACCTTTACCTTACGCTTACAATGCTTTAGAGCCACACATTGATGCTCAAACCATGCGGTTTCATCACGATAACCACCATGCAACTTATGTAAAAAACTTAAATGCTGCTTTAGAGAAGTACCCCAACCTCAAAAACCAAAGTGTCGAGCAGATGCTATCTAATCTGAGCAGTGTACCAGAGCCTATTCGTACTACTGTCCGCAACAATGGCGGAGGTCATGTCAACCATACAATGTTTTGGAATATCATGAAGCCCAAAGGCGGAGGAGAACCCACAGGAGCGATTGCTGAAGCAATTAGAGCCAACTTTGGCGACTTTGCTACCTTCAAAAAACAATTTAACGAAGCAGGCGCTAGACGTTTTGGTAGCGGCTGGGTATGGCTGGTGCGTAATGATGGCAAACTAAGAATTACAACCACACCCAACCAAGATAGCCCGCTTATTGATGGCAATTACCCAATTATGGGCAACGATATTTGGGAACACGCTTATTATCTTAAGTACCAATACCGTCGCGCTGATTATTTGACAGCTTGGTGGAATGTACTCAACTGGGATGAGATTAATCGGCGTTTAGCTCAAGCAAGTAAAGCCTAAGCTTTACCTATTGTGTCAACGACCTTTACACCCAAATTTACCTGCTTTAAATTAAGAGCAGGTAAATTTAATAACAGGTCAGAGGTAGTCAATGTGATTTATCTAGCAGAAGTGCAGAGGGATAAAACTGGGTTTAGAGGTATTCCAAGGTCAGAACTCAAACTCTTAGCTTTGCAAAAATCGCGACAAAGTTGGCTTTCCGTACACGGAGAAGATGTGATCGCTCTAGAGCAACCTCACAACTTCAATTTGGGAGGTCTAGTCATAGTTGAGCTAAATGCCCATCGACAAGTGCAAGAGATTGAAATCGCAACTCATCAATTGCCCCACATTTTGCAAAAACTTTCTTCTCAACTAGAGGCGTTCCAAAATCAAGAAGAAGAAATTAAGTTATGGCGAGAATCTTTGAATTATCAAAGTGAGGAAATGAATTGCTTCAAAATGGAAACTGAGGCACAGCCAAGAGATGCAGCGCGGACGCGAACAATTAGAATTAGCTCAAGAAAATTTGCGACAAGAACAGCAATCTTTGGCAGCAGATCGACAAAAAATTAGTTTAGAGCTAGAGCATGGGCAAAGCCTAGAGGTGCAGAGACACGAACTAGAACAACAGCAACAAAAAATTGGTGCTGACAGGCAAGAACTAGACACAGCTTGGGAAAATTTAACTTGGTTTTCGCGGAATTCCCCTTCCTCGCCGCAGGCAGGGAGGAGATGGATAGCGGCGCGAGCTTTTGGGAAGAAGGTTTCTTCCCAAAACGTCGCTTGGTAACTCCTGATCAGGAGTTAC
>NZ_JBYCCV010000171.1:0-4458 GCF_057473825.1 Aliterella sp. E5.1 | reverse complement strand
AAATCTTTCCGTGTCGCTCGGGCGAACTAGTTTGACTCTTTGATCAAGGCGATCAAGAACTCACAATTAAAAGCGCATTACTCAGAACTGCGCGAAGCTCACGGCTTATTTTCTGTCGATAGATTTTAAGAAGTTGCGAATTACATACAGTAATTCTTCGGGTTGCTCAACTGATGGGAAATGCCCACAGCGAGCCAGCCAATCAAGTTGTGCCCCAGGAACGCGGCTTGCTGCTGCTTCAATGGCAGATTTCGGGACGATCCGGTCATTATCTCCAGCGACAAACAGGGTTGGGACACTGATGTTTTCAAAACAAATTCTCATGGCTTCAAATCCACTACCTTCAAAGAAGCTGTGAAAGGCTGGGCAGCTCAAGCCATCTTCAAGAAATCGCTGCAAATCCGCCGTTAGGGTTGGTGGACGATAGTATGCAGACTCTAGAAACTGCTTGGAAGACTGGGAAAGTGACTGGATCTGCTTCCACCAGGCATGAGCTTCTTCATTCAAACCAAACCCAGTAATCACAAGTGAGTGTACCCACTCTTTTCGCTGACGGGCAATCTCAGTCGCAACGATTGCGCTAGTAGAACTACTAACAATTAAAAAGGGCGGCTCAACGATATTTTGATCCAATAATTTAAGCATGGACCGCAGATGGTCTGAGTAGGTAGGTGTTTCCGTGGGCGAGGAGGATAACCCAAAGCCAGCAAAATCCACAGCGATCGCCTCGTTATCCTCTTTGAGGGATTGCAGCATTACTTCCCACGTACTTGAAGGGTTACCTAAACCTGGCAATAACACCCACGTTGGCTGTAACCCAGCCACCTTAAGAAAATGGATTTCTTCTCCAGAGTCAAGTTTGACTCGGTGCTGATTAATATCTTCTACTTCAAGATCTCGCACGGATTCTAATCCATTGCCTCCGGTTCTGGCTACTAACTCAGCGATCGTCTTGAGAGTAAAAAAATTCTCTGGTGTTATCTCCTCTTCAGGAATAGAAAAGCCAAACTTATCTTCCACAAACGCCAGCAGAGAAACCATTGCTAACGAGTTGAGGATGCCCACCTCTAGTAACGGTGTAGCTGCCTCGATGCCGCTTTCTTCACCATCAAGCAGTTTGTGGTTGACAAAACTTTTTAGCTCCCCAATCACTTCAACCGTATTCTGGGGATTAACAACACTTTGAACCATAGATATCTCCATTGATTTATCAAGTGGCGTGAGCAACTGGTCTAGAGCTACTTTGGGCAATATTGAGCAGCTTTGTGCGATCCACCTTACCGTTCCGGGTACGCGGCAGTGCTTCTAGAAGCTGAACTTTATCAACAATCATGTAGCGGGGTAAACATGAGGCACAGTGCTGCTTTACTGTCCCAAACACGCTAGTACAAAGCTACGCACTTTCAGTGCGAGACTTTAGTTGCTACCCAACTCTACTCCAGCGTAGGCTGAACTCAAAAAGCCTATGGCTGAGAATCGACGAGGGAATCATACGCTCACCCGCCTGAGCGTACACATTGTCTGGGTGACAAAATATCGCTATCACGTTCTCAAAGGTGAGATTCAAAAGCGGTGTCGAGAACTGCTAATCCAAATTTGTGATGCTGAGGATATTCGTATTCTCAAAGGTACTGTGAGCAAAGATCATGTCCATATGCTCATTGAGTACCCTCCATCCCAATCGGTCAGTGAGATTGTTCGACGGCTCAAAGGTCGAACTTCAAGACGGCTGCAACAAGAGTATCCAGAGCTTCAGAAACGATACTGGGGCAAACATTTCTGGGCAATTGGCTATGGAGCATGGAGTACTGGAAGTATCAGCGAGCAGATGGTGGAGGAATATCTAGAGCATCACCGCCATCCGTCCAATGCAGATAACGAGAACTTTCTCCTCGAGTAGAGGGACTTTCAGTCCCGCTCAAACCTCTGCACTTTCAGTGCAGAGTGGTTTAGTCCCATAAGAGACAAGGAGCCGACACTTGCAACCAGGAAAGCGACCAGACGTGCTTCCATGTCTTGACCCGTCACAACGACCGCTGCCTCGACAATTTCTGGGTGAGCCAGTAGCGTGGTTTCTATCTCACCTAATTCGATCCGATAGCCCCGCACCTTGATTAGGTGGTCGCGACGACCAACTAGAACGTAGTTGTTGTCACCCTGCACCCGGACGATGTCGCCGGTAGCATAGGGCTGCAACTGCTGGGAAGACTGCCCCCAGTAGCCGAGCATGACGGTAGGACCGGAAACGATTAATTCTCCCTCCTCACCAACCCTAGCCACTGTGCCATCAGCCTTAACTGCCCAGACCTGATCTCCAGAACAGGCCTGGCCGATCGGCACTGGCTCTATCTGCTCAGATGGAATCTCTTTCACTTCGTAGTAGGTGCAGACATTGGTTTCGGTAGGACCATACAGGTTAAGAAACCGCATTGATCGCCAATGTTGACGGAGCTGCCTCAGGTATTTGATCGGAAAAGGTTCTCCGGCAAATAAAACTGTTCTCAAGGCCAAATCCTGTGCCTCAAGCAGACCGCCATGTCGCATCATCAAGATTAAAACCGAAGGAACAGAATACCAAACCGTGATTTTTTCTCTGATTAGAAAGCTAACTAACCGTTGAGGCACGGATGCAATGCCTTCTGGAATGATGCAAACACAGGCTCCGGTTAAAAAGGCTACATAGAGATCTAACACCGATAGATCGAAATGAAATGGAGCATGATTTGAGAAGCGATCGCTCGGTTTGGCATTAAGCTCCTTGGCGGCCCATTCAACGAAGGCTAGTAGTCTGTCAACTTTAATTTGCCAGGTAAATGGGAGACAATCGAGAGGTAGATCTCCTTGCCAGCAATGCCTAAAAAGAAGTACATCGTTGTCCTGAGTGCTGAGGAACGGGAGACTCTAGAGAGTCTGACCACAACCGGAAAAACATCCGCCTACAAACTCAATCATGCTCGAATTTTACTGATGGCTGACATCAACCAACAGGGCGGTGGTTGGCGAGATCACGACATTAGTGATGCCCTCAATATCAGTATCTCTACCATTGAACGAGTCCGACAACGCTTTGTTAAACAAAGTCTGGAGGCAGCTTTATCGCGCCAATTGCCCAGTCGAACGAAGCCACGGTTACTTGATGGAGAACAAGAAGCCCATTTAGTTGCGCTTGCGTGTGCACAACCCCCTGAAGGACAAGGGAAATGGAGCTTACGCTTGTTAGCAGACCAACTGGTTGAGCTGGGTTATGTGGAGAGCATTTCCCATGAAACTGTGCGGCAAACGCTCAAAAAAACGAACTGAAACCCTGGTTGCAGCAATGTTGGGTGATTCCTCCTAAAGCTAGTAGAGAGTTTGTTTACTACATGGAGGATGTGTTAAGTGTTTATATCCGCCCCTATGACCGGTGCTATCCCGTTGTCTGTTTTGACGAAACCAATAAACAATTAGTGAGCGAAAAACAAGTTCCCCTGCCCCCTCAAACAGGTCAGCCCAAGCGCTATGACTACGAATATCAACGCAATGGGGTGTGTAATCTATTCATGATTTCTGAACCTTTGGCAGGGTGGCGACATGTAGCACTCACTGAGCGTCGCACCAAGCAAGACTATGCCCAGCAAATGAAGTATCTGGTGGATGTACACTACCCAGATGCCGAGTGGATTACTGTTGTCCATGACCAACTCAATACCCATGACCCATCGGCGTTATATCAGACCTTTGAACCGGCACAAGCCAAACGGATTCTCGACAAATTGGAATTCCACTACACTCCCAAACATGGCAGTTGGCTCAATATGGCAGAGATTGAACTGAGTGTATTAGCCCGTCAGTGTTTGGAGCGTCGCATTCCTGACCAACAGACGTTGAAGCGGGAAGTCGCCGCCTGGGAAGAACGCAGAAATGCCCAATCTCGCAAGATTGACTGGCAATTTACGACTGATGATGCCCGCATCAAACTTAAGCGACTTTACCCCTCAATTATTTCATGACAGACTACTAGTCATATTGGAGGACGGGGCTGAATGGTTTACAACTTCAGCGTACCTGCTCCTCCATTTCCTGGTTTGCGCCGATTCTCTTATCCAGAACTGACGTTAACTTAAGCACTCAGCTTACTTTCTTGAGTAGCCTGATATAGTTGCATTAACTCTTGTATATGCTGACTTAAGCTGAAAGATTCTTGGGCTAAGGTTCGGCCTTTAACTCCCAAATTTTTTGCTAAAGCCCAATCTGTAGCAAGTAACTCGATCCGTTTTGCTAACCCCTGAACATCATTGGGTTCAACCAGCAAAGCGTTCTGCAACGGCCCTACATACTCAGGGATTCCCCCGACATTGCTGGCGATGACGGCCCTGCCGGCTGCTGCGGCTTCTAGACTCACCAATCCTGCAGGCTCCTGCCAAAGAGATGGAAAGACAACTGCCCGCGACTGTTTCAGTAATTGATTAATTCTGTCTT
>NZ_JBYCCV010000170.1:0-4565 GCF_057473825.1 Aliterella sp. E5.1 | reverse complement strand
AGTAGATGAATTGAAGCTACTACTGGATAGGCTGTTAAATCAAGGCGAGTTAGTAATTGAATGGCATCGCAAGATCAAAAATAAAGGGAATAACCATCATATTGCAGCTTAAGTGCTTATTAGCTTAATGCAGCGATGCAAGGGAGCGATCGCCAGACTAATACCTCAGTCAAAAATCCCCTTCTTAAGTTAAGTAAGATAGCTAGAGAATTGCGCGGCATACTAATTTTATCTGGCGTAACTTTTACAGCGCTCGTCCTCCTTTCACCAATTCGCCATTGGTGGTTCGCTTGGTATGAAAATCTGGACGGGATTTTTAAACTGGTCTTCAATTTAGTATGGATCGGTATTATCACCCTTATAGCTGCTGCACTCCTAGCGCCCCTAGAAGCTCTTGGTTGGTGGGCGGGATGGTATGGAGACTTCTTAGGCACTACACCCAATTCAAGAGCAAAATCGCACCCTACCTCACAACAAAATGCTGTTACACGCTATGTAATTTATCTCGATGGTATTGGTCAGTCTACATTTGACTATCTGCCAGATATTCAAGAGTTTCTAGACTCTTTAGCACCCGTCTTACCAGAAGACGTTTTGTTAATTAAAGGCATCATGCCCTACTCAGTCCGCAATAATCCACTGACAGGCAACCGTCCTCTAGGATTTTTTTGGCGCTTGGCTGACTCATTTAGGCTAAAAAATCCTGCTAGCTTATTTGGTTACTTAGTCAATATTCGCAACGTTTTAGTCGTTGCGGTTTCTGCTGACAAACGCTACGGACCAATTTATAACTTGGGAATTGCTCAAGTAATGTATCAAGCCCTAATCCGACACGGCTACCAACTTAATAGCGGTGTACCAATTACACTGATTGGTTTTAGTGGCGGCGGACAAATGGCAGCAGCCGCCGCACCATTTTTGCGGCGGGCTTTGACTGCACCGATTGAGGTTATCTCCCTTGGGGGAGTGATTAGTGGCAATATCAATGTTTTAAAACTAGAACATCTCTATCATCTAGTTGGTGACAAAGATATGGTTGAGCGGATTGGTTCGGGAATGTTCCCTGGACGTTGGGCTATCTTCTTCTTATCTTACTGGAATCGCGCCAAGCGACTGGGGAAAGTGAACGTAGTTTCTCTTGGTCCAGTCGGACATCAAGTGCCAGGAGGATTAATGGACCCCGAACAGTTTCTAAGCGATGGTCGCACTCACTTGCAACAAACTATTGATTGGGTAGTAGGAATCTTACGTGGCACGGCTGATGGCGAGGAGCGGGCAACTCCTCGCAAACTGAGTAATTACGAACGGTATCGGCAAGCAGCCTTCAATCGACCAGATTTTTATCCAATCCATCAATCGGTGTCACCAGAATATTATCGAGCGATCGCGCCTTGGATGGGACGATTAATTCTGCCTGACAAAGACCAGCGACAAGCTATTAAAGGAGTGCTGTTTGAAGTACATCATGCACCTTCCGAGTTTCAGCATCTAGTTGGACAAGTCGTAATCTTGCGTCTTGGTGACCATCCCCAAGTGCAGACATCCGTTCAATCGGTAACTAAAGACGTACATTTTAGCGCTCAAGCTGAGTACAGCAGTCAACAGGGCAACATTCATCCGACTCGGATTAATCATTGGCGACTTGTTAATCCCTTGGAATCGCTAGCAGGCTCTCATCCCCACGATGATGTGATAGTAATGTTGCCTGAACCTGTTGCCCAGCAGCCAAAAGGCAATGACTCCGACATTCTACAATCTCCGCACGCAGAAAGCGGCTCTCCTACACCACATATCCTATATATCTCTCACGAGCCTGTGCAAATTACGGGACGTTACTATGGATTAGTAAAATTCGTTCAACCTGTTAATCCAGAAAGTGACTCGTTTAGTGTTATTCACTTCAATCGGGCTTCAAAGCAATTTGATGGGGTAGAAGAAATTGTAAAAATGCCCTCTGTGATCGCCAATCGCAATCATACTTATCCATCTACTAGCAAGAACATTGAAAAATCTCCTTTAAACGCAACTGGATGGTACATCTATGGTGCGCCGGATGAGTCAGGACAGTTTGTTGTGCAGGCTATAGCGCCCCGTGCCTTGTTGCAACTTGAACCAGATCGCGCGATCGCAGGCAAATCGGTCAAAAAGTATCTCAAAAAAGATTCTTGGAGCAATCTAGCTGCCCAGAAAGGTAAAATTAGCTCTGTTGTGCTGGGTGACAAGACTATTCAAGCAAGAAGTGCGATCGCTTGGCGCGAAGGCAAACGAGCATTACTAATTCACGTCTATGGTGGAATTAGTGGCAAGAAAACGGAACCCAAGGCAAAAAGTCCGCTATATTTCGGTCACTTTGCCTATGGAATTGCCCAGGTAGTGCGGGAACCATTAACCGATGAATTGCGCTTTGAGATAGTTTATCACCAGATCTATACTCATAATACTGATGGACTGATTGCAGGTAGCTTGCATTGGTCGCGTTATATGGGCGATCGCTCTTTCGGCTGGCTCGGATTGCGCCCAGTTGCCGATACTATAGTCGAACTTGATGGGTTTACTGGTGATTATGAAACGGATGATGGTTGGAAGAAGTCGCCTCTAGACCAACTGATCCATCAACTAGAAATTATGGCTGCTCGTTATCGCATTGGCGATGGCACAGGAGGCACTTTTGTTGGACCTGCAAATAACTGCACCCAAGATGCCAATCAAGCTTTATATGCTGCGCTGAGGCAAATAGCTAGATCGATGCGTTCTCACCCAAACGTCGAGCAGTGGAAAAAACAACATCCCGAACAGTTGCATAGGTTAGAGCAGCTAGAAAGCCTAGGTCTCGACCTCAAACGTCTGCTATTACCTTGGGGAACAGCACGAGCAGACTGGAAAAATCAAGCTGAAGTATTAGGTAGCACCCTAAAAGACGATCCACTGCA
Organism: Aliterella sp. E5.1; assembly: GCF_057473825.1. Lineage (NCBI taxonomy): Bacteria > Bacillati > Cyanobacteriota > Cyanophyceae > Chroococcidiopsidales > Aliterellaceae > Aliterella > Aliterella sp. E5.1. Next base: position 1,635 of record NZ_JBYCCV010000170.1, on the reverse strand, counting down.
AAACATAATCCGTAGTTTGCTGACTTGGCGCACTATCTTACCTCGTCTCACCAGCGATGAGGCGGTTGAAGCATTCATCAAGCAGGGTGGCTCGGCATGGGTGTTGCGAACAAATCAAGTTGGTGGAATAGATCCTGATATTGAACCTATTGCACCGATGACGTTGTAATCCAAATAATTACCCCTCTTTTATCACTCTAAGCAGAAGAAAATTCCAATTGGAAGTTGAGCAGATGGACAATGGGACACACAAACTGATTCATCTTACTTATGAGCCGCTCAAAGCCAAACTGCAATGAAGTGATAGGAAAAACCTCTAACCATCGCTTGAGCCAATTGAAACAAATTAATGGTTGGATAATTAAACGCAAATTATTGAGCAGATGTTTCCAATCGCTTTGATTGTTCCACCAGGGATGTTGAACAAACTGTTGATGAGCTAAAGGACATGAATCATTAAATGCTTCAGCAAATAGACTGACCATCAGGAAGGCAGTCATCACCATCTCTTACCACTTCTCAATCTGCTCATAGTGGATCATGCGGAAATCTGCCCAACCAAGAGCATCTTTGGCTTGCTTGAGTCCATATTCAATCCATGTTCTAAATCCATAGCTGTCGCCAATCTCGCTCAGTTTCACCGCAGGTGCAGCGACCATGACAAACGAAGTTGAATTGTCTGGTAAGGTTTCGCTCTTCTGTGGTCAAGAGCCAATACTGCTTACGGTGCTGCTTGCCATAAATCACCTCAGCCATGTAGCGCACTTCGGTGGTACTATTGCTAAACGTGTGCTCAAATGTTTGCCACGGTTGTTGAACCACCTCTTGGTCTTGGGGTAGCCACAGGGCATGGTTGGGGCGAATCGCCAAGATGTAAGGCAGTTTCAACTCATCAAGGACATTGACGAAGTTGATCTTACTTTCACCATACAAGCTATCCGCTAGTACCAGTTCAAACCGAAATCCCATTGCTTGCAGTTGCCGAATCATCATCGCTGCAAGTTGCGGTTTAGACTGATATTCGTCTGTGATTTTTAGTCGTTCTCGCAGCTTGTACACCTCAAAACACAGCAGTAAAATCATTCCTGCAACTAATCCATAGGCAGTGACCGCGACTATGCCATTTTCCTTTTTACCCACATTGCCAATGTATTGTCGTTTGACATAATCGGTACTTTTCCCTTTCTTGCAATCAAAAGTTTCATCTATCAATAAAATCATTGCGCGTCCATGCAACACTTTGAGGATTAACTCTAACCGCTGTTGGCGCAACTGTTGGGCTGTCCAAGGATATTGGGTGAGAAAGTGATGCAAGTTTTGATGATTATCCAATCCAACAGATGATATCAAGTCCGCATAACCGATTATGATAAAAATGAAGAGTAAAAAGATGAGTTATGCCGAAACGGATTACGGTAGCCGAGCATTCAAATATTGCTCAGTTAGAGCAGCTTTATAAACAGGCGACCGGTGGAGTAGAAAGTCGCCAGTTCCAAATTATTTGGTTACTAGGGCGTATCTGCAAAGTCTGGATGTAGCGTAATGAGCTATTTTAACCAGATAAGAATCGCCGCAATCATCAGCATTGCTAGGTAGTTTTCGGCTCGTTTTTCATAACGAGTAGCTACCCGACGA
>NZ_JBYCCV010000169.1:0-4610 GCF_057473825.1 Aliterella sp. E5.1 | reverse complement strand
TCCCACAACTACAGCAGAAGTTAACTGATGCACTCCTTGCCATCACTCCTGAGACGATTGCTTCTCTCACTTCTTACAATTTCATCCTTGAAGCTTTATTTAGCGCAGCTTCATAAAGAATTGGTATTAGAACATAACGAGGTAAACCTCTGACTCCCCAATTACTAGAGTCTATACTCATTTGTTCAAAAAATAACTCCGCATGATATTTCGAGAAAAAAAGCGGAATATAACTTTTTCTCTCTAGGCGGTTAAGTCCTAATGCAAACCATGCACCTGTATTTTCACCTGCTCTAGTCGTCATAATTGTCCAGAATGGCTCTCCAATGCATGTTTCATCGGGGAGAGCCACTATTTTAAGACGTTCTCCGATGAGAGTCACCAAACATGGTAATTCATCAGATGTTAAAGCAAGAATACCTTTTTGTCTTGCAAAATTAATTGCCCCTGATTGATACCCACTTCTAGAAATAATTACTCCAATCACGCCGGGTATATCTCGGACTTTTGACTCAAGCGCATTGATAACTTCTCTTTTAACAGAAGATTGCCAGTCTTTGCATTCGATAATTACCCTATGACGAACTCCAGCACGCATAAATTCATAATAAACATCGATCTGATAGTCTTCGCCTGAAATTCCTCTCAAGAAAGTATTAGCTCCACCTGTGATAATAATTCCCTCGTCTTTGAGGTTCAGCAACATAGAATAAATGCTTTTTACATATGTCTCAAATTCCGCCCCTGCACTCATAATTTGAATTTATATTTGAATTGATTGAATGCTAACTATTGATTGTACTGAAATTTTACATATAATCTTTTACTCAGTGACAGCATACGAGCAGCACAGTCATCTTTGAGCAGAATAAATAGAATCTTTCTGTTCTCTATTGGGGTTCAAACCCCAGGAATCCATGATGTCCCAGCTAGAAGCAAACGCGCCATTGCCGCCGCTTCAATAGTTAGTGCAACTAAGTCCTCGCGTTCCAAGTGATGCACGTTTTGCTTGCCACACGCACGGGCAATTGTTGTTAATTCCATATTTAGGGTTTGCAGATAGTTTTTGACTCTTTTTGTCCCTACTTCAACTTCCAGCCTTTTTTCTAATACTGGAACACCTACCGGATACTTGCCTGTATGGCAATGGTGGCAAACTCCGGGCGCAGTACCGAGGGCGGCGTAATCTTCAACGGCTGAATGATGCGTACCATCTTGGACGTAAGTTTCGCTGTTGCAGCCTAAAGCAACTAAAATACCTTGACCTACTGATACCGCATCTGCGCCAAGTGCGATCGCTTTTGCCACATCTGCGCCAGTACGAATCCCGCCAGAAACGATTAATTGCACCTTTCCCTTCATGTCCAAGTCTTCTAGCGCTTCTACTGCTTGACGCACGGCGGCTAAGGTGGGAATGCCTACGTGTTCGATAAATACGGTTTGCGTGGCGGCGGTTCCTCCTTGCATTCCATCAACTACAATTACATCTGCACCTGCATGGACAGCTAATTTGACATCGTTAAATGTCCGCGAAGCCCCAACTTTAACAAAAATCGGTTTTTCCCAGTCTGTTAGTTCTCGTAATTGCTGAATTTTGATTGTGAGATCGTCTGAACCTGTCCAATCGGGATGGCGACAGGCAGAACGTTGATCGACTCCTTCCGGTAAAGACCGCATTTGAGCAACTCGCGGATTAATTTTTTGTCCCAACAACATCCCGCCACCGCCTGGTTTTGCCCCTTGTCCGATGACTATTTCAATTGCATCGCAAGACCGCAAATCGTCAGGATTGAAGCCGTAGCGTGACGGCAAGCACTGATAAATCAATGTTTTGGATGACATTCTTTCTTCTTGAGTCATGCCGCCGTCGCCTGTTGTTGTCGATGTCCCTATTTGTGTCGCCGCCCGTCCTAAAGCTTCTTTGACATTGGCAGAAAGAGAGCGAAAACTCATTCCGGCGATGGTGATTGGTATTTCTAATTGGATTGGTTTAGTGGCGTAGCGCGTACCTAGAACGGTTTTAGTAGAGCATTTTTCTCGATAACCTTCTAATATCATGTCCGCTTAACAGATTATGATAAAGGTGGAGAGTGAAAGTATGACCTATGCCGAAACGGATTGCGGTAGGAGAGCATTCAAGTATTGCCCAACTAGAACAGCTTTATAAACAGGCGAATTGTGGGGTAGAAAGCCGTCAGTATCAAATTATCTGGTTACTAGCCCAAGGAAAGAAAACGGAGGAAGTTATGGAGATAACAGGTTACAGCAGGACATGGATTTATGCTTTAGTCAAAAGATATAACCAGTTGGGGGTGGAAGGATTAGGAGACTTTCGCCACCAAAATAAAGGAGCCGCACCGCTAATTGATGATGTACAGCAAGCACAGTTATGGCAGGTTTTACAAGAAAAAGCCCCCGATGGAGGACTATGGAATGGTCGCAAGGTAGCAGACTGGCTAACGTCTTTGACCGGGCGACAAATTAGCCGACAGAGGGGATGGGAAATAATGCGTCAAATGACTTTTAGGCTACGAGTGCCAAGACCATCCCACACTCAAAGCAACGAGAGCGAACAACAAGGCTGGAAAAAAAACTAGCCACCGAAGTCAGTGTACTCCAAACCACATAAGAGCGAAGCAGAGATTCAATTGTGGTGCGAAGATGAGCATCGTTTGGGACTTAAACCAATTTTAAAACGAGTTTATGTACCAGAAGGCGAAACACCCATTGCCAACGTTAATTGGAGATATCAGTGGCTATGGTTATATGCCTTCGTACATCCCAAAACCGGAGAAACTTATTGGTGGATTCTGCCCTCTGTTAACACTAAGCTTTTTAATCAAGTTTTGGCAGACTTTGCGCGTGAGTTTGAACTAGGTGCTAACAAACATATTCTTCTAGCAGTGGATCGAGCCGGGTGGCATATTAGTGGTGAAGTAAAAATTCCTCATGGGCTACATTTAACATTCTTGCCCCCTTATTCACCAGAATTACAGCCTGCGGAACGATTGTGGGCTTTAGTTGATGAACCGATTGCTAATCGCTCCTTTGAAACCTTAGATGAGTTGGAAGATGTGTTATTTCACCGATGCCAATCTTTACTTCAACAGCAAGATTTGATCAAAGGATTAACTTGTTTTCATTGGTGGACTAAAATCGGAGATTAATCGTAACTTCCTTGCCGGACATAATATAACGCTCTTTCATCACTCTTGTGAGATAATAATAGAGGAGACCGTCATGCCTGCCTTTGTAGGACTATGGTTGAGCCTAGAGTTGCTACACCCACAATCAAGTTCGTCGATGATTACTGCCAATGGTATCAGTACTTGTTTCCAGAAGTGCGAAGTTTTGAAGCAGTTAAATATCTTCATGTTGGGATGATTTGAGATATCAAACGTAAAACTTTACCAGCGATAGCGAGAGTGGCAGGATTAGACAATGAGCAAGGATTATTACATTTTCTAACAGAATCACCTTGGTCAGTAAAAGCTTTGAGGTCAGCCAGATTAAACCTAATTCTAAAAGTGCTAGCTGGGCGAGAAATCAACTTAATTATTGATGAGACAGGAGACCGAAAAAAGGGACAACATACTGATTACGTAAAGCGGCAATATATTGGTAATTTAGGAAAAATAGAAAATGGCATTGTGGCAGTAACTGCCTATGGTTTTGTTGCAGGAATAACCCTACCATTAACGTTCGAGGTGTATAGACCGAAAGAACGACTCAAAGAAGGTGATGTGTATCGCAGTAAACCAGAAATTGCCGCTCAAATGATTCGAGAATTGAAAGCAATAGGGTTTCGATTTGGGTTTGTTCTTGCTGATAGCTTATATGGTGAGAGTGGCAGTAACTTTGTGGATGTATTGTATGAACTAAAGCTCGATTTTGCAGTAGCGATTCGTAGTAATCATGCCGTCTGGCTACCAAAAGAGCAAAAAGTTCGCTGCAATAGGTGGCGAGAGTTTGAGCGAGTTTTTTCAAATGGTAAAACTCAGAAACGGTACATTCGGGAAATCATTTTTGGCAAAGGTCGCTCCACTCAATTTTGGCAAATTACAACAGATAAGGAAACAACACCCAAAAATTCAACTTGGGAAGTCATGACATATATCCCTAATTTGAAATATCATCAAGTAGGTAATCTTTATGGTTTCCGAAACTGGATAGAGTATGGACTAAAGCAAAGTAAAAACGAATTAGGCTGGGCAGATTTTCGCGTGACTGACTACGCTCAAATCGAAAAATGGTGGGAAATCGCGATGAGTGTCTATCTCATGGTTAGTCTTCATGCCCAAGTTTTGAACAAGCCTGATGACAAAGAATTAAACCAAGCTACCGAGCCGATTGGGAAAAAATTTAGAGAACACGATTGGTGGGATAAGGGACAAGGATGGAAAAATCTACTCAACAATCTACGCTTAGTTATTCAACCTTATATCTTCTTTAATCTAAGTGAAGTACCCCAACCTGCTTTGCGAGGTTGGGGCTTCCAACCAAGCTCAATTCAGGGACGGTTTTATTCGTCCTCGGAGCTTCCCACTTCATCAGCCGATGCCTTCATCATCTAGTGACGATGTTGGACTTACTCAGCCTCCATAGGCAGT
>NZ_JBYCCV010000168.1:0-4730 GCF_057473825.1 Aliterella sp. E5.1 | reverse complement strand
CAGCAAGAACTTATGCACAGTTAGACCAGGCAATCACGGATGCTCTAGCTGCGGTGACACTCCAAGATATTATTGGCTGGTTTACCCACTGTTGTTGCTATGTTTCACCCAACTGAGAACTGCTGTAAGTCTTGGCTTAACGGCATTAACCTTAATGAAGATGAATTCCAGCGATTTGAATATGGTACGCCGCCAGATAAAAACGGCGATTATGCTTTTTTATTGCACGTTCTCAAATCTTTAAAAAGCACAGGACAGGCAGCAGTAATTTTGCCCCACGGAGTGCTATTTCGGGGCAATGCAGAGGCGCGTATCCGCCAGAACCTTGTAAAGCAAGGTTATATCAAAGGTATCATCGGCTTACCTGCAAACTTATTTTACGGCACGGGCATTCCCGCTTGCATTATTGTCATCGACAAAGCTAACGCCGCCGCTCGAACAGGGCTATTTATGATAGATGCCAGTAAGGGTTTTATTAAAGATGGCAACAAAAATCGATTGCGGAGCCAGGATATTCATAAAATTGTCGATGCGTTCACCCGCCAAATTGAACTGCCTTGCTACAGCCGTACAGTCAGTTTAGAAGAAATTGCCAAAAATGACTACAACCTCAATATCCCGCGCTACATCGACTCTAGCGAGCCTGAAGACCTGCATGACCTCAACGCTCATCTAAATGGCGGCACTCCTAATGCGGATATTGATGCGCTGCAAGCTTATTGGCAAGTGTTTCCCACTCTACGCAAAACTCTGTTTGCACCGAGCGATCGCGCAGGCTACAGCAATAGCTTGGTAGAGGTAAGCAAGGTAAAGGCAACAATTCTAAATCATCCAGAATTTACTACTTTTGCCGATCGCTCTTTGCTGCTTTACACTAACTGGTGCAAGGAACACGACGAGCGCTTAAAGGGAATTGAGATCGCCGATAAACCTAAAGAGTTAATTTTCACGTTGTCTGAAGACCTTTTGACTCGATTTACAAAGGCTGATTTATTAAGTCGATATGAAATTTATCAGCTATTGATGGACTACTGGGCGGAGACGATGCAGGACGACGTGTACGTGCTAGTGCAAGATGGTTGGGCAGCAGGGCGGGCTTTGCGGCAGCTATCGGAAAAGAGGGGCGAGAAGCTAAAGGAAACGCCGGATCTAGTTATCGACAAGCACAAATATATAGCGGTTCGCACTTGAGTGCAGTACACCTTAAGCATGACCTCACAGTAATTAAATCCTAAAGCTGTACTTTATCGGAATGAGAACTGCTGTAAGTCTGACTTAGTTCCGCCTGGGCTAATCATCACCCGTTACTTTGCCCAGCAGCAGGAAGCAATTGATCGGTTGCAGGTGGATCTCGATGCCATTGCTCAAGAGTTGGAAACGTTGGTTGAAGAAAACAGTGGCGAAGAAGGTACGCTAACAGATGCTCAAACCGATGCTGGTAAATTAACTAAATCTAGCGTCGTGGGTCGGTTGAAAGAGTTAAAAGGCGATACCAGCGCTCAAGAGGAACAGACGGTATTGCAGCAGTGGCTCGATCTATTCGACCGGGAGGCGGAGGTAAAAAAAGCAGTGAAGGAGGCGCAAGCAGTGCTAGATGGATTGGTGTTTGCCCAATACCCGAAGCTGACGGAGGACGAAATTAAAACCCTAGTGGTGGATGACAAATGGCAGGCAACTTTAAGAAATGCGATCGCTTCAGAAATTGAGCGGGTGACGCAGCAGTTAGCAAATCGGGTGAAGATGTTAGAGGAACGCTATGCCGAACCGTTGCCGCAGTTGGTGCAAGAGGTAGAGAAGTTGTCGAGTAAGGTGGAGGGGCATTTGAGGCGGATGGGGTTGGTATGGTGAAGGAAGGATATAAGCAGACTGAAATCGGGCTAATTCCTGAAGATTGGGAAGTTAAGCAATTGAAAACTGCATTGAAGACAAACCCTCAATATGGAATTAATGCTGCTGCGGTTACGTGTCAAGGTAATCTCCCTACTTATATTAGAATTACTGATATTTCAGAAGAAGGTCACTTTAAGCCAGAAAACTTAGTAAGTGTTGAACATTCCAGCGCAAGCAAATATTTTCTTGAAGAAGGTGATTTAGTTTTTGCAAGAACTGGTGCTAGTGTTGGCAAGTCTTATTTATATAGACCAAAAGACGGGAGGCTCGTGTATGCAGGATTTCTTATTAGGGTAAAAGCTGATAAAGATGTATTGTTACCAGGCTTTCTTTCTCAGTATGTAAAAACGAAAGCCTACTGGAATTGGGTGCAGTTAATGTCTATGCGGAGTGGACAACCGGGAATTAACGGTAATGAATACGGTCAGTTATTATTACCCCTACCACCCCTCCCCGAACAACGATCACTCGCCCAAGCTTTATCTGACGTAGATGCCCTAATTGCCGCCCTATATAAGCTCATTGCCAAACAGCGCGACCTCAAAAGCTCCACCATGCAGCAACTCCTCACAGGTAAGAAGCGCCTACCGGGATTTGGTGAGGGACAGGGTTGTAAGGAAAGTGTGATCGGTTTGATTCCTGAAGATTGGGATGCCTTGAGGCTAGGAGATATTGCTCCATTACAGCGTGGCTTTGATTTGCCTACATCTCAATTAAGAAGAGGTCATTATCCCGTTGTTTATTCAAATGGAATAATTAATCATCACTCTGATTTCATGGTCAAAGCTCCAGGTGTTGTCACTGGACGCTCTGGCACAATTGGAAATGTGCATTATGTTTCCGAAAACTATTGGCCTCATAACACTGCTTTGTGGGTCACTGAATTCAAATGTAACAACCCAAAATATATCTATTACTTGTATAAATCAGTCAAGTTAGAAAGGTTTGGCAGTGGTTCGGGTGTACCTACACTTAATAGAAATGATGTTCACGATTGGATTGTTTCTATACCAAAAGCAGAAGAACAAAGAGTGATCGCAACGGTATTGTCTGATATGGATAAAGCGATCACAGCTTTAGAAAGTCGCCTTGCCAAAACCCAAGCCATCAAGAGCGGCATGATGCAAGAACTTCTTACTGGGAGGACGAGGCTGCTGTGAATTCCCAACCCTTGCCGACCTGCTGGATAATCGCCGGACCTAATGGCGCAGGCAAGACGACTTTTGCCTTACAGTATTTACCCCAAGTTGCCAACTGCCGCATCTTTGTCAACGCTGATGCGATCGCCGCAGGCTTGTCACCTTTAGCTCCTGAAGCCGCACTTCTTGCCGCCAGCCGCATCTTCCTCAAAGAAATTGAAAACCATATACGCAATCGTCAGAGCTTTGCTTTTGAAACCACTCTTTCAGGACGCACCTATCTCAAACTTATCGCTCGATTACAAGCAGATGGCTGGAAAGTGGAACTCATTTATCTGGCACTGCCAAATTTAAAAATGTCAAAGATGCGTGTAGCAGAGAGAGTAACTCACGGCGGACACAATATTGCTGAAGCAGACCTCGAACGCCGATTTCCTCGCAGCTTACAAAATCTTCTGACTGAATTTAGTTTCCTAGCAAATAGCACTAGCTGTTTTATGAACAGTGGCGAAAGTCCTGAACTAATATTCGTCCAACAAAGAGAAAATCGAACTATTATTAATCAAATCCTATTTAATCAACTCACTCAGCAGGCAGAATTATGAGCCAATTTTCTCAAGATACTCAAAAAATACTAGATACCCTCACACAAGTTGCTACTGAAACTCTTGAACGTAAGCGTCGTCTAGGTCACTATGCAGTCATCTGGCAAGACGGTGAGCCTGTAGCGATTGGCGAAGATGCACCGCAACCCTTAATCGAACCAGTATCAAAGCCTCAATAAGGCGTTAAAAAAGAGATTGCAAAGAAAAGTGTGAAGAACAAACACCCCATACAAGTTCTGGCGTTGCCAAATGTGGCGGTTCATAATTCTCTGAGGCAATATAGGTAAGACATCTATTTCCTAATTCTTCATAAGCAAGAAGAAAACTCTTAGGAATTACTTACCTAAAAACCGCAATCAGCATGAGTACGATTACCCCTCACTACCGCAGCGTACAGCAACTCCTGCAAAATCAATCTTTTGCAATCGACGAGTACCAACGCGAGTATAAGTGGGAAAAAGAAAACATCGACGAACTACTGAGCGATCTGCGGGACAAATTCTTAAACTACTACCAAACAGGTGATGCAACTTCTAAAGTCAGTACCTACGATGGGTATTTTCTTGGTTCTATCATCGTCAGTAAACGCAATGGTAAAAATTACCTAGTTGATGGACAACAGCGCGTTACTTCTTTAACTTTACTGCTAATCTACCTTCACAATGCTGCCAAAGAGCAGGGGTTAGCGGTAGCAGGAAGTATTGCTCCGTTAATCTTCAGTGATAACTTAGGCGAACCTAAATTCAATCTAGACATCCAAGAGCGACTGCCAGTCATTGAAGCACTTTTTTACGCAAGGGACTTTAACCCAGATGACAAGGATGAGTCGCTTCAAACCATGTATGCGCGCTACGACAATATCGAGTCTAAGGATCTAGTGGGCGAACTTAGTGAAGCTTTACCGCACTTTGTCTATTGGTTGATGACGAAAGTAGGGTTAATTGAGATTGCTACAGACAGTGATAATTAGGTAGTGCGTCAGATTATTGTGGGATAGGTCACGATATCATTCCAAGTCCATGGTCGAGAGGTTAATCCTGCTCGTTGTGCGGCAGTGGACTTGAACCGACTATGCTGCCAAATCCAATTGAAGTAA
>NZ_JBYCCV010000167.1:0-4741 GCF_057473825.1 Aliterella sp. E5.1 | reverse complement strand
TTACTTCAATTGGATTTGGCAGCATAGTCGGTTCAAGTCCACTGCCGCACAACGAGCAGGATTAACCTCTCGACCATGGACTTGGAATGATATCGTGACCTATCCCACAATAATCTGACGCACTACCAGATGCTCCCCTTTTAATCGGGTGATGTTCGCCTTGAATACCAAGCATGAATAAGTAGATTCTGAAAAAATAGCACAGGTGTATCAAAGCCAGCCGATGCAATAATTGATGCAACTTCTTGGGGTGGCAGCACAGCTACATCCCGACCATAAGCAACACGCATCTTTTCAACGTCCTCCTCCGGCAGTTCGGCAGACTTCATCATTCGTAGCCAAACCTCAAGAAGGCTTTGATAGGCTGAAGTAGACATATCATAAGCTATATCGGAACTGATCAAATATCCTTGGGGGCGAAGTCGTAAAGCAATTTGATTAAAAAAGTTGCGCCGATCCTCTTTCTCCATGATAAAGTGAGAAACCACAAGGCAAGAAACCGCCTCAAAGGAGTCTGATTCGGGTAGTGAATCGAGATAACCTTCGTGAAAAGTGCAGCGTGCCGTGATGCCACACTCTTCGACGCGCTGGCGACAAACATCAAGCATCGCCATCGCAGGTTCTACCGCTGTAAATTGCCATTGTGGAAATGCTTGAGCTAGATTAATCAATTCCGATCCGGTTCCTACACCGACGCAGAGTATCCGGGCATCAGCAGGAAGTTCCGATAGTATGGCGCGGATCAACAAATCAAGGGAGTCGCGGATTGGAGCCAACTTAGCCCACCTCTGATCGTAGGCAGAAGCAGTTTTTTGGTCGAAAACAAAAGTAGGTTGTTGATTTTTCATGTGGGGAAGCCAATAAGAGAGTAAAGGCGGAGTTTGCCCAAGCCAATAACCAAAATACGTCTACCAGATCGCCCCAGGTATCGAAAACTTGCCGCAGAAATTGCCTATCAACTGTATCTCCAAATGCCAGGGAAGGCTATGCCTGACATACTCACTGATTGGAAGGAGATATGCCAGAATGACCCGTTACCAGAAGTCAAGAGGGTTTGGAAGTAACTGATTGTAATAATTCTATGCTGTACTAAACTGTCGTGCATCTAAATTGTACTTTTTGGAGACTGAAATACTTGCTCTAAGGTTTTCAGCTTTAAAAATTAAGTGCGTCTCAGCTTACTCTTTGCAAGTGTTGCTAAATGGGTAATGGGTAATGCAGTATCAAAGTGGGTGAGACAGGAGAGTTGTAGAGAAGAAAAATCCTCACACTTTCAGCAACGCCAAAAAACTTATGGGCAGCAATGCTGCCTTACAAATTTCCTTTGCTGAGAAATTGCTTAACTGTTATGGGTTTGATGTGAGGATAGCGATCGTTGCCAATGCGATCGAGTTTGCCCTTACCCGATACCATTGCGTACATATATTGGTGGAAGACGTACTCGTTGAGTGTTTTGGCTGACGCTTTTTTGGCAGTAATCCAAGCTTGCATCTCAGCGATACTACCCAAAGATTTTTCGGTTAATTTACTACCAGTCGCCCCTTCATAGGTGGCTTTCAATTGCTTTGAGGTCAGTGTGTCACCCGCGACTTCCAATGCCATGTTTGCCAAGCCTGGGTCGCTCACCGCTTCTGCTACATACTTAGCGGTATCATCAGTGGTCGTGAGATCGAGCGGCATTTCGCCATCGCCCCAGTATTGAAAAATCTGATGTTCCAGGTCAAACAGTGGCATATAGGTGATGAATTCCATAAATGCTCCGTTGAGAACTAAGGTATATTCCAAACCGCTTTGCTGAAGATACTCAAATACTTCTTTGCGCTTATCCAAATTGTCATTGTCGCCGTAGTCTAGCTTGCGATAGTCCACAGAGTAGTCGGAGGGAATGAACCGCTTTACGCTCTGCTGTTTGGCAGCATCAATCAAGTTTTTTTGCCCTGGAACCGTCACTTCACTATTACCGATCGCAGATACGACAACATCGACCTCTGCACAGGCTGGTAGTAGGGTTTCCGGCTGCATCACGTCGCCTTCGATTAGCGTTGCGCCCTTGGCTTGCATCGCGTCGATCTTTTGACGATTTTCTTCCTTGCTGTCGTCGAGCGTTAGCGTAGCCTCCGCTTTGCGGAATCGCACCATTGCCCGAACATCAATGTTGCCTTTGTTGAGTAAAGCAGAAACAATCTTAGCCCCCAACATTCCAGTAGCACCAGCAACCAGAACTGTCAATTTTGTAGTCATGATTTTCCTTGTAAAAGTTTAAAAATTCATCTTTTGCCGCTAGATAGACTTGCTACCTAATAGGCAATTGCCCACTATCGGTCGATTTGCCGAAGCCAAACTTAGAGAATCTGGTGTCGGGTAATTTATTTTCTAAAACCTTCTAAAAAATTGGTCTTAGCCGCCGGATACTGCTGAGTAACTTGCTTAAGCGCTTGATTAGATTGTTCCCGGTCGGGAAAAGGCAGCGAAGCAGGAGGCAATGTGCGCGTTTGGGCGGGTACGGTCGTTGCCATAATCGTGTATTCAAAACCCGCAGGTACATAGGTATTGAGTAATCGTGCCGTTTCCGAATCGATTTGAAAAGCGTGTTTTGTGCCTCGCGGAATTGACACAAACGACCCGGCGGTTGCTTTAATCGGCTGGTCTTCTACAAAAAAGGTGGCTTCGCCTTCGAAAATATAAAAAGTTTCATCTGCCGCCTCATGGATGTGAGGCGGTGCTGCGGAACCGTGCGATAATAGCTCCTCTATACAGGAATACTCTCCATTAGTATCTTCGGCCGTTGCCAGCATAATCCAGAGAATACCCATACCCCAGTAAGCGCGACCTGCAGCATTATTAACTTCAAAAGCTTGTGGCTTGTTTTGTCCGCTCATTTATAAATCCTTGACTTCAATTGGTTATGACAGCGATTTCCAACGGGCTTTTGCGATCGGTTTCAACTTGAGTTTGGTGCGAACCTAATCTATTGTTTAAGGATTCCAATTTTTCTAGTATTCGTCGCTATAGCTTGCGAACTTAATTTAAAATGAATCTTCTTATAGCCTAATGAATTTAAATATCGAAATCTATCACGTTCTTGCTGTCTTGAATGTATTGCCTTGGAGTGACACAAACAAGCCGCTTGAAGTGGGAACCAAAGTGACTTTGACTCACAAATCCAGTTTCAAAGGCTACTTTCTCGATCGTCCACCCTTTTCTAAGCAGCCGTTTCGCCTGTAAAATTCGCACTTGAATTTGATAAGCGTGGGGCGGCATACCAAACGCTCTACGAAACGCTCGATTGAGATGAAAGGGACTCAATTTGGCAATCTGTGCTAATTGCTCTAACGAAACTTCTCGATCGTAATGGTCTTCTAGATAGGCTCTAATGCGCTCGGCGGGCTGACGTTCTGCCCCTAACTTGGCTTGGCAAGGTGGATTTTTTGCACAGCGCAGAATTAATTGTGCTAAAAAATCTAGGGTCAATGTCTGTTGTTCAAGCTGAGAAATAGATTGTTCTAGTGCTTGATGAACTTGAACGATTTGTGTATTGAGGTCGCGGTCATGAACTAGAGGCATGGGAAAAAATGGCAGCGCTGTTTTGCGTCCTGCCACTTCTGTTGCAACTTGTTGAAGTAAAACTGTACCTACCCGTAGCCCTCGAAAAGTACAGTTTTGAGCGCTCTCAGCATCAGCTTGATGTACTTCTCCGGGTTGTGTCACCACTAAGGTATTTGATGGAACGCTATACATTGAGCCTCGGTAGTTAAACTGCCAGCCGTCACCCTGCCTGATGTTAAGCTCCAGTTCTTCGTGAAAATGGCGGGGCAATGAATAGTCTTTACATACACTACGTACTAACTCAATCGATTGCAGGTACTGCAATCGCCAAATTCTAGTACGTGACGGATTTGCTTTCATGGTAGATTTTGGGGCAATAGGTGAGCGCATTTTATTTGCATTGAAGTTAGAACCGCAAACTTTTCTTTACAAAGCAGCACAGAAAGCACTTAATCAATTGATCCAAAAAATAAAACTTATGGATGACAATTTCTAATTAGCATCAAATCTTCTGGAGCTAAGTTTTTTCCTCCAAAAAAAAATGACGAAAAACTGCTCAATAAGTCCCTCATAATTTCTCCAAATTGATTGGTTTTTATCGCCAAAAACACTGATATTTTGCTGATATTGCTGGAGAATGCGTAACTGTGAGAACTATAAAAGCCTAGTTGGAATTTTAAAAAGATAAACGAATTAAATTTCGTGGGGATTGTTAGAGATAAATCAAAAACATTGTCCTTAAAACGATCTATATCTTTATAGTGGTACGTATCGATTTATCCAGGCAGGTAAAGTTAAAACTGCTAACTTACACTCTTTGAATTATAGCCAATCCTACAGTGAAAAAACATTAACACAGAGCAAACTATGGAAAACTAAAACTCTGCTTATAACTATTGCCGTAAAAATCCTGCTTTGGGGAAACGAGTGAAGGACTGATAGTTTCTAGTTATTTTTTCGGTAAATTAATTTGAACATACGGGTTATGACAAAATCTCACTTTTTAACGATTAATTGGGATAGTTAAAATCCACTTGCTCGGATTTTGCCGCAGCCTTTCTTGATTTCTATAGCAATCCTAGATGAGTTGAAGAAAAGTGAGTCTTAAACTATTGTGAATGATGGATGTAGCATTTTAGAACTAATTGAACGATGGACGAACTGGTCAAGTTTATTGAGAGTAATCCTGATGCTA
>NZ_JBYCCV010000166.1:0-4782 GCF_057473825.1 Aliterella sp. E5.1 | reverse complement strand
TTACTTCAATTGGATTTGGCAGCATAGTCGGTTCAAGTCCACTGCCGCACAACGAGCAGGATTAACCTCTCGACCATGGACTTGGAATGATATCGTGACCTATCCCACAATAATCTGACGCACTACCACTGCATTGGAACTAATTGATGAAATCGAGCAAGAATTAGGGCTAACCACCTACGTTGTCAATTGGCCCATTGGTACTGGCGATCAATTTCGGGGAGTGTTTGATCGTCGGCAGCAGCGCATCCATTTATTTCAAAAAACTGCCGCGCATGGCAGCAAAAAGGCTACCGATACGGTAATTTCTTTAGGCGATCCTCGAATTGAATCGTTGCTAGAACCAGAGTTGTATTACCAGCTTAAAGAGGATTTAGAACTGCTAGATGGTGTTAGTCCTGAACTAGATATGGACGCAATTCATCAAGGCAAGCTGACACCTGTATTCTTCGGTAGTGCAATGAATAACTTTGGTGTGGAGTTATTTCTAGAGACATTTTTAGACTACGCCCTCAAACCTGCTGTCCACCAAAGCAATCGGGGCGAAATTCCCCCCACATATCCAGAATTTTCGGGATTTGTCTTCAAATTGCAGGCAAATATGGATCCTAAACACCGCGATCGTGTTGCCTTTTTGCGGGTTTGTTCTGGCAAATTTGAGAAGGATATGATGGTGACTCATGCCCGTACAGGTAAGATCATTCGTCTATCTCGTCCGCAAAAGTTATTTGCTCAAGACAGAGAAACAGTTGAAGTTGCTTATGCCGGAGACGTAGTGGGGTTAAACAATCCTGGTAGTTTTGCGATTGGAGATACGGTCTGTGTGGGTGAATGGTTGCAGTATCCTGACATTCCCTCCTTTTCGCCAGAACTGTTTGCCTTTCTCAAAAACGCCGATCCAACGAAGTACAAAAACTTCAACAAAGGCGTATCCGAACTGCAAGAAGAGGGGGCCGTACAAATCCTTAACTCTACAGATGAAAGCAAGCGAGAGCCGATCTTGGCAGCCGTTGGACAGTTGCAATTTGAGGTAGTGCAGTTTCGGTTGGCGCAAGAGTACGGTGTTGAAACTCTTTTGGAAGAATTGCCTTATGCAGTAGCGCGGTGGGTAGTCGGCGGCTGGGAAGCTTTAGAAAAAACAGATCGCCTATTTAATACCTTTGTGACCAAAGACCGTTGGCATCGTCCTGTGTTGTTATTCAAAAACCAGTGGAATCTGGAGCAAGTAATTTCAGATTATCCTAAGCTTCATCTCAGTCCAATTGCCCTACCACCCACCGTAGGCTAGAGGCAGTATATTCTATATACTTTGTTGTAAGCATAGTATCATGTTATTACAGTCAACACATTCATCCATGCAACAAATATGTAGAGGTCAAAAAATGTATGTTATTCAACTGAATCAGCAGTCTTGGTTTAAGGGGATTTGGCGAGGATGGTTAACAACCTGCGATTCTCCATCAGAAGCACTCGTATACCGAACCCGATTTGAAGCTGAAGGAGCCGTAGATTACTACAGTCATACAGTTCC
This sequence comes from Aliterella sp. E5.1, assembly GCF_057473825.1. Classification (NCBI taxonomy): domain Bacteria; kingdom Bacillati; phylum Cyanobacteriota; class Cyanophyceae; order Chroococcidiopsidales; family Aliterellaceae; genus Aliterella; species Aliterella sp. E5.1. The sequence goes on along the minus strand of NZ_JBYCCV010000166.1, from coordinate 3,251 downwards.
AAGAACTAATTTTCAAGAGATCGCTTTTGTAGCTTTGGAGCAGAAGCTCCTGACGGACACTTTTACTCGCAATGAACAAAATGCCACTACTACAATCTAAAATGAGCTAGTTAAAGAAAACTTTAATATTATGATGGCTGAACCTAGAGATATCCAAACGCAAGATGATCCGTCGCAATTGTCTCAAAACTTAACAGCGACTAATCACGAAGTAACTTTTTACACAATTACTGATGCCCACTATTTTATTGGGACAGTTGCTCTGTTTAATTCACTCCGATTGACCAATTATCAATACGAGTTGGTATTGCTTGATTGCGGTTTAACCGCAAGCCAAAGGAAATTTCTGAGTTCGTACTGCAAGATAGTTGATATGTCTAGTAAGCTAGCTACGAACTCTGCCTTATTTAAACCATTTCCTTATCTACTAAACCCTAGTGGTACGGTAGTAATTATTGACAGCGATATGATTGTGACACGATCGTTGGCAGATATTGTAAATCTTGCCCAGCGAGGAAAAATTTGTGTTTTTCCCGATCCTGAAAGCGAACGATGGTTTAGGGAGTGGCAGCAAATGTTCGACCTCCCCAATATGCCGCGACACCAAACATATGTAAATACTGGTTTTGTAGCGTTATCTACAATACACTGGCCAAATCTTTTAGGAAAATGGTGGGAGGCTTGTCAAAAGATTCTGTCGCATCCGACAATATATGAGGGCGCTGCCAATACTGAACCTTCTGCCCAAGCCGATCAAGATGCTTTGAATGCGTTACTAATGAGCGAAGTTTCTTTAGAGGCACTAGCTTTACAACCTAAAGAAGAGGAGGTATTTCAGGATAACTCTCAGGATTTACAAATAATTGATGCTCAAACACTTACCTGCAAGTGTGGTGAAAGCGCTACAGCAATAGTTCATAGCAACGGTCAACCTAAACCGTGGAGTTCTCAAGCATGGAGGTTTGTTCGGTGGAAAAATAGTAGAGTACGTTTGCTACGCCGCGTACTCAGTGGAGAGAATGTAGAACTTAAACTGCCTTCTAGTGAGCTACCAATTTGGCTTCGTCCTGGTATTCTTGCTCAAATGATTATCTATGGACTCTATACCTTAAACACAGTAGCCCCTGTAATTCGCCTAGTAAAAAGGTTTGTGAAAAGGAAGAATAGGTAGTGTGCTAAACCTATTGAAACGTGGGCAAAGGATTTGCTGTTATTAGAGTATTTGTTCGGTAGAACTTGCATCGGAGACTTTCCTGACAACTAGACTCCTGACAGTGGTAGTGCAAGATAATGGTTCAATACACAAGAGCCACTTGACTCGCCAACAGTAGTAACGCTTGCCTTCTCAGGGTTTGTTCCTGTTCTTCTTGCCTCCAGAACCGCTCCGAAATGAACGTGAGGTAGTCCTACAGAAGTAAGGATAGAATTTGGGCGTTGCTGAAAATTCTTCTGCTCATGACTGTAGCCTTGGCGAGCAGTATAGTCATCAATAAACTGACGACCACAAGCTACACAGATATGATTTTGCTTACCTCGGTTTTTGCCATTTTTACGAATATGTGTGGAGCTACATTCTGGACATTGCATCAGGTTTAACCTCAATTCATATTATCATTATGCAACACCAGAATTTAAACCCCCGCCGACTAGAATAAGTCAATCTGACCAAACTAATACTTGAATCAAGAGCGCATTCATCGTTGCCTGACTGTAGAGATCGAAATGGATGGTCAAAGTACCAGGCTAATAACTTCCAAAAACCTTTTTATATTATAAATTTACCTCATGCCACAGGTAGTTTTATCGTTGCAATACCCCTGGACGCGCTGATTTCGCTTGCTCGCTTAATGATGGAATTAGGATGATGAGGAATTAGATCCTAAAGTGCGATCGCTTTTTGTGTCGCCGGACATAATTTTACCAAAGTCTGCATTACTAGCATGGGCTGTGCAAACAAGAGTCAGGCAGCAGATAGAGTTAGGGCTAAAATTGAGCAGTGGCGATCGCCGTTCAATCAGCAAAATTGGACTTTATGGGGTGCGTCATTTGTTTAAATAGTTTTTATTTTTTATTTATTAGACATAGATGCAAGACTAATTATTCGGACTTTTAGTATTTGGACTAAATCAACTTTAGGGCTAAGGTTCGTCTGAGTAAGTGCAGGTGGGCGTATTCCTATTAATAAGTTGAGAGCGAATGTCATAGTCACGGCTAATATTAGTTTGTGAAGCATCCCTTGTCCCTCCTTAAATCTGCACTATGTTTGTGGCAACCAATTTCAAAATTAGAAGCTGCAACAGTTTCTTTTCCTCATTGTGCCGAGCGATTTATAAAATAAGTGTTTTGGTATTCCAGCCTCTCAACTGGCACAAAGTGCGATTCTTACCAGCTTTTAGATCGCTTTGTCCCAAAATTATTGTCAAATCAGTAGCACCTATCCCTCTTTTGTCACTCTGAGTAAGGAAAAAACAAACTAAAACTTGAAAAAGCTTGTAATGTAAAGCTTTTAAACTTTATTTTCTCACATCAGACTTCCTTTGTAGTCATTTTGCCAAAATCCTGAGCTAAAGCAGGTTCTAGATTTTACTCTCCTGAAAGTGACAAAAGAGGGATATAGCAATCCTGAATCATGTATGAAAAAAGAGGATTTGAAGATATGCTTAAATATAGCTGTTGTTAAAGTACCGCCTGTTGGAAATAAAAGCTCTGCGCGATTTCATCGATAACAATCCCGGCCCCAGAGAATTAAAACGGGCGTTGGCAGTTCAAATGGTGCTACAGAAGTATAGCTACTTTGAGCTAAGAGATGTGTTGCAGGTATCTGTAGGATTCATTAGTAAGTATAAACAACTGTTTAAGCAGCGGGGCATTAGCGGGCTAACTCTTAAGCATCAAGGCTCTACTGGCTATTTGGACAAGAATGTACGCCTGAGAGTGATTGAGTGGCTACAGCACAAGAATTACTGGAATTTAGCAGAACTTAAGCAACACCTCCTGGACAAATATAGTGTGGTGTTTGCATCTCCTCAGAGCTATTACGACTTATTCAAAGCCGCAGGCATCAGTTGGAAGAAGACACAAAAGCGTAATCCGAAACTAGATGCTGAATTAGTAGAGAAAAAACCTATAGTAGCAAAGTTAGCTGGAAAGAGGTGTAAGCTAGGAAAAAGAAAATACTGAGGTTACTCAACATCAATGGCGCGAAACCAACCACAACCGCAAGCAGACCGAGAAGAAGTTCTGGAGTGTGT
>NZ_JBYCCV010000165.1:0-4946 GCF_057473825.1 Aliterella sp. E5.1 | reverse complement strand
ACGTCTGTTGGCAAACAGGACAGAGATAGCGTTGATGTCCGTTGGGCATCTTGCCGTGTTTATGGGCTTTAGAATGATCACACAAAGGGCATTGCATGGACGAGTTGCAGATGAGAGATCCCCTCTACTCTACCAATCCCACGTTTATTTGACGCACTACCCAGTGCAGCCTCAGCCGTAATTGATGGTAAAATCTATGTTGTTGGTGGTCGCAAGTTTTCCAAAAATGATGATGGCACTGCACGCCAAGTCAATATGCCAAATCTTGAGGTTTACGATCCCAAACTCAATCGTTGGCAGACGCGATCGCCTATGCCTCAAGCTAGAGGAGGTCTAGCGGCAACTTCCCACTTGGGCAAGCTTTACGTTTTTGGCGGCGAACAATGGGTTCCAGAGCAGAAAGTTTTTGCCGAAAGTTGGGTATACGACCCGAAAATTGACGAATGGGAAGCTTTGCCACCTTTGCCAACCCCACGACACGGATTAGGAGCCTCCGCCGTTGGAAATCGAATTTTTGTTTTTGGTGGCGGAACTAAAACTGGCGGAAATGCCGCTACAGCGATCAACGAAGTGTTGGTGTTGCCCACCGACGGAGCAATTCCTTAAGCTTTTACTATTTAAACACTACGCCAACTTGTTCGGGCTTTCAATCTACAATATCAGCTTGTTTTAACGCAGCCGCCAAATTTGTCATAAATTCAACAAAGATGCGAACTTTAGCTGAAAGATAGCGTTTTTGGGGATACAACACTGCGATCGGTAATCCAGCTTGAGTCGCGTAAGATTGAAGAATGGGTTGGAGGTTTCCACGCGCGATCGCATTGGCGGCAATAAATTTAGGCAATTGAACTACACCCGCTCCTTGAATCACTGCTTCTAAAATGACCTCTGAGTCATCAAATCGCAGATAACTGTTAACGGCAAGGTCAATTACTTTGCCATCTTGTTCAAACTTCCAAGTAGGTTCTTGTCGAGTTTGTGGATAGATAAAGTTGACAGTGCGATGCTGCAATAGTTCTGTGGGCGTTGTGGGCATACCATGTTGAGCCAGATACGACGGCGAGGCACAAGTGATGTAGCGTGCCGTTGCTAAGTAGTGCATGATTAAACTGCTATCGCTGCTGATTCCAATCCGCACCGTTGCATCAATCCCCTCCTCGATCAGATTGATCAAGCGATCATTAAAAGAAACATTCAGCTTTAGGTCAGGGTATTGAGCGGCAAATTGCAGCAAAGCCGGGGCGATATGTATTTTGCCAAACGTATTGCTCAGATCGATCCGCAATGTACCAATCGGTACAGATTGCGATTGTTTGACTTCAAGTTCAGCTTCTTCCAAATCGTTAATAATTTGCTGACAGCGTTGATAAAATCGGTTGCCATCTTCAGTCAGTGTCAAACTGCGAGTCGTTCGCCCAAGCAAGCGCACCCCCAATTGGTTTTCTAAACGCAATACGGCTCGACTCACGGCGGAAGGAGCCATGCCCAACTGTCTTGCCGCCTCGGAAAAGCTGCCACATTGAGTGGAGCGCATAAAAATCATCAAGCTTTTCAGCTTGTCCATCGAAGCCACCACATCTTTGAATTTTTTGCACAAGTGTTTTGAAGTTTAACTACTTTTTCTCTTTTCTTGTACAAGCTACTGTTTAGATAAGTTGAAATTGCAGATTAAGGAAACAAACATGACGCAGCAAACAAACGCAGAACGACTCGTCTTAGTCATCGGAGCAACGGGTAATCAAGGTGGTGCAGTGGCGCGTCATCTTTTGCAACGGGGAAAATGTAAGGTTCGCGCTCTAGTTCGAGATGAAAATAAGCCCGCATCTCTTGCCCTTCAACAAGCAGGTGCAGAACTGATAAAAGGCGATCTGGGCGATTGCGCTTCCTTGGATCGTGCTTTTGCGGGCGTTTATGGCGTTTTTTCAGTGCAGGACTTCAAAAACGGATTAGACACCGAAATTCGTCAGGGAAAAGCTGTTGCAGACGCAGCCAAAGGCGCAAACATTCAGCATTTCGTCTACAGTTCGGTGGGTAGCGCCCAACGCAACACTGGCATTCCGCATTTCGATAGCAAGTTTCAAGTTGAAGAATACATTCGAGCAATCGAGCTACCTTACACAATCATGCGTCCGGTTTTCTTCTTTTATAACTACAATATGATGCGCTCAATGGTGGAAAACGGAACGCTTTTTCAGCCCCTCAGTCCCGAAACAAAATTACAGCAACTATCCGAAGAAGATTATGGGGCAATGGTTGCCGAGGTATTTGAGCGCCCCGCAAATTTCATGCACCGTGAGATTGAAGTTGCCAGTGTAGAGATGACTATGCCGGAAATCGCTGCTGCATTTAGCCACGTTTTGGGACAACCCGTCAACTACCAACAAATTCCGTTTGAAGCTTTTGAACAGCAAGCCGGAGAGGAAGTAACCATCATGTATCGCTGGTTTGAGAACGTCGGCTATATTGCAGACTTTGCTCGGTTGAAACGCGATTTTTCTGCACTGACTGACTTTGAATCCTATCTGCGCTCCGGTGACTGGGCAAAATAAGCCAATATGGAGGCAAAAGTATAGAAAGTTTTTGCTGCCGCTTGAATACAAGGTTGATTATGCAAGCAGATTTGTTAACGAAGGAGATAACAATGAAAGTATTGATGGTTGGAGCAACAGGCAAGTATGCCAGCCTTGTAGTACCAGAGCTAAAGCAGCGTGGGGTTACGGTGCGATCGCTAGTACGCACTGAAAGTAAATCAGAAGCAGCGCGGCAGCAAGGAGCAGACGAGATTGCGATCGCAGATTTTCATGACCCAGCTAGTCTTCGTGCTGCTGCTAGTGGTGTAGACGGAGTATTTCATATCAATCCCGCCTTCGCACCCGATGAGGCGGAGCTAGGTGTAGCGATGGTAGAGGCAGCAGTATGTGCTAAAGTACGAAAATTTGTTTTTTCCAGTGTCATCCATCCGTCAATTTCCAAGTTGAGTAATCATGCGGCTAAACGTCCGGTTGAGGAAGCATTGTACGAATCAGGTATGGAATTTACCGTCTTGCAGCCCACTATGTTTATGCAGAATCTCAATGGTAGCTGGAGTGCCGTGTTGGAGCATGGTCGTTTCTCTCTACCTTACTCCAAACAAGTAAAAGCATCTTACGTGGATTACCGTGATGTAGCAGAAGTCGCCGCCCTAGCGCTGATTGGGGACAAGCTAAGTTATGGCACTTTCGAGTTGTGCGCCCCTGGCATGGTCAACCGTGTAGAGTTGGTGACGCTGATGAGCGAGGCGCTGGGGCGCACTATTGAGGCAGGTGAGGCAGCCTTTAAGGAGTGGGTGCAAGCAGCGCACATAAACGATCGAGCTATTAAAGAGGGTTTGGCGCGGATGTATGCCAACTATAATCGCTATGGTTTTCCTGGCGGTAACTCTTTAGTGCTGCAAGCTATTCTCGGTCGAGAGCCGCGATCACTAAAACAGTACATTTACGAGCTTACGAGCCGTTGAGAATCAATTATCCCAGAGATTACAGGTGGTAATATTTGGGATAATTGGCGTTTTAAAGTAGCAAGTAACCGTTGAGGACTTTTAATCGGGAGCATCTCAGTTTTGCAAATAGTTAGTTGTAGATAGCATTCCATTAAGATAAGCAGTGCGATGAAAGAGAACTTGCGACACATTGTGTTTGTGCCACTGAGCGCCAGAGATTTTCACACGCCTACCAATCTGTTTGACAGTAGACTCAATTGCACCAGAACCAATCGAGCTAATCTGTTCAGTTTGAAAATACCAGTAATCAGGAATACGAGAGTGATGCTTACGAAGATAGGCAATAAAATTTGCTACTTGAGGATGTGACCACTCGTCCAATTCGGCAATAGCTGCGGCAACATTTCCCCGCCACAAAAAGGCTTCTACCCTTTCCAAACAGTGGTTGGAGCCGCCAACTTTGTAAAGGTTTTCTACCAAATGATACCAATCCAAGATTTCGAGACGGCCCTCAGTAGTAGCAATGCCAGCAATGAGATTCCAGATCCCCTGATCGTCCATCGCCAATACAAGTGACAATTTCTGAAAGTTGTTGCTGATTTACCCAATTAAGCAAGGCTTGGTTATCTTGAAAATAGGCTGCAACTGCTTGTCCGTCAAGATTTACAGCTTTATAATCTCTCCACTCACACCCTTGACCTTTGGGGGTGCGGAGCCTAACTTTTCCTCCATCAACGGTCAACTCTTCTACTCCTTGATTGACCGAGACGGCTGGAAACTTATGTCGCTGTACAAGTCTTTGCTGCGTACTATGAGATATTCTCAGACCTGTAAGGCTTTCCAAATCTCTAGCGGTATTGGCATAGGATACATTTGCACTTAATAGCAAACAACACTTTTCCAGGTGTGGACTTAGTTGCGTGTTTGATTTCACCTCTAGCTTTTTCGCCTGGTTTTTCGTCAGTTTCAAGATCCCAATGCTGCTTTTTAATCGTCTTGTTCTGCCTTTGGTTGTCCCTGTAACTGCTTGGACAAAAAAACACCGATTTCTGGACTAACGTGCTTGAGTACCTTTTGGCGTACTGTCTGCTCAATTTCTTCTAGAGTATTCAAATTCTCCGGTGTCGTTTCCTCGTAGAGAATGGCAGCAATAGCTTGTAGATGGTTTTTTAGTGCCGTAGTATTCTTTGGAGTCATCTTCCCTGCGCGCGCGTCTATTTTCTCCATCATACATTTTTGCTTTAGGGTAGTTCCCTATTTCCTTAAATCTGATAAGTATTATTACTTATTACAAACCTGAGATGCTCGGTAGTGCGTCAAATAAACGTGGGATTGGTAGAGTAGAGGGGATCTCTCATCTGCAACTCGTCCATGCAATGCCCTTTGTGTGATCATTCTAAAGCCCATAAACACGGCAAGATGCCCAACGGACATCAACGCTATCTCTGTCCTGTTTGCCAACAGACGT
>NZ_JBYCCV010000164.1:0-5083 GCF_057473825.1 Aliterella sp. E5.1 | reverse complement strand
TTCTATCACCAAGCTTCAGATCTTGATAGTGCGAGGTTATTTTTGAAAGAGCGATTTGAATCTTGCGACTCGATGATTTTTGCTGCAAGCAGCCGCGATCAAATTGTGGGCTTTACCCAGCTTTATCCTAGTTTCTCGTCTGTGTCTATGAAACGAATTTGGATTTTGAACGATCTATTTGTTACTTTTTCACACCGAAACCAGGGAATAGCACGGTCACTTATGGCGATCGCAAGGCAGTATGCTGAGGAAACTGGAGCAATCCGGATAAGCCTTGCAACACAGCAATCAAATCATGGGGCGCAAGCGCTATACGAATCACTGGGGTATGCGAAAGATGAGGTGTTTCATCATTATTCGTTGCGCTTGCAGTAAGTTGTAGAACTTTATATGTAATCAGAAGTTGAGCATTACAAACTACAAGGGAATCTTTAGTAGCAAGTCTTGCAAATTGCCTTCTAGTTGGCGCAATTGGCGATAAGCACGCTCTAAAACTTCCCCGTCAACTTCGACTTCTGGAGTAGGATAGTTTTGAATTATCTCAATCAGGCTAATATTATTGTTTTTAGCGCCACTACCTGAGCGATCGCTACTTGCAGATAAAATTATTGCTGCTCTTAATGCTTGGCGATCAGCCGTGCGTGACGGGGTATGTATTGCTTCACTAATTTGATCGAGAATAACATTTCCAACAGGGCTATTTAATACTCGATCTAATAGTATTGGATTAACTGCAACAGATTCAGTTAGGTACTGGCGAACTGCTTTTGGATCTTGCTTTGCCAAAGCTAAATTAACTCGCAATGATGTTGACAATTTACCAGTTTGGGCAAAATTTGTTAGTTCTTTGACAGGAATTGATGACCGTAAAATGCGGTATTTCAGTACCACTTGTTCTGCTGCAAAAGCACTCCCGCTAGATAAAACCAAAGCAAGAACTACTGATAAAACTAAGCTTCGACGTAGGGATGATAACAAAAATGGCATTTGCTTAATATACTCAAGGCATTGTTTTATTGACGATAGTTGTTGACAATTAGTTGCGCCATCATGCTGAAGCTGTAGTTTATACAAGATCGAATCTTGCCTATTATCTAAGTATTCTAGAGGTAATTATTTTTGCTTACTCAGATAAGGCGATCGCCTTATCTGAGTATATCTTGAGAACTCTACCCTAAATGCCTTGGTTGTAGGCTTTTACTGCGATACTCTAAAGCTCAGTTACTTTTTTTGTTAAAGAAAAGTAAAATGTTTTTTTCTTTTTACCAAATCAACGTAACGTAATTCAAGACATTAAGATTAGCAAGCACAATGCCTAAACAGGGTTTTAACAGCCATCAATCGAAGAACTTTAAAAGTACTCCTTTACCTTTACAAGCAGTACTCACAGCAACGTTACTTGTTGGCGGTGGAGCAATAGTACTCAAGACTAATGCGATCGCATCTCCCATTGCTCAAGTTGTTGTCCCAACTGTACCTACTTCCACACCATCGCCTACACCCTCAGCTACACCAACACCTGTAGTTGTTCCCACATCCACACCCTCAGCTACACCAACACCTGTAGTTGTCCCCACATCCACACCCTCAGCAACTCCAACATCCAGCCCTACGGTTACACCAACACCATCGTCTAACCCCACATCCACACCCTCAGCAACACCATCGCCTACCCCTACGGTTACACCATCGCCTACCACTAACCAAAATCCTACAAGTGGAACGGTTATTTATGTAGATCCAGTAAATGGTGTTGATAATGGCACAGGTAGCGCTCAAGCGCCTTACAAAACGATTTCCTCGGCGCTTAATCAAGCACAACCAGGAACCGTTGTTCAACTAGCGCCAGGGATTTATAGCGCGACTACTGGCGAAGTTTTCCCTTTGAATGTCAAGTCTGGCGTAACTTTGCTTGGCGATGAATCTACCAAGGGTCAAACTAGGGTAATTATCGGTAGCGGTAATTATGTTAGTCCTACTTTCGCCCGTCAAAACGTTACAATTCGCCCTGAATCTGGTAGTACGGTTTCTGGAGTTACTGTTGCTAATCCCAGTAGTCGCGGTACGGGATTGTGGATTGAGTCAACAAATCCTACCGTCAGAAACAATACTTTTACGATTAACAACCGCGATGGTGTTTTTGTAACTGGTACTGCTAACCCCACCATTGAAAATAATGTTTTTACGCAAAATAGCGGCAATGGTATTTCTGTAGCTCGAACTGCAAGCGGTCAGATTCGCAATAATCTATTTTTAGATACTGGTTTTGGTTTAGCTGTTGGTGGTAATTCGACTCCGGCGATTTTAAATAACCAACTTTACCAGAATCGAGTAGGCTTGTTTATTTCCGATTCCGCTCGTCCTACGCTACGCGGTAATTTTATTGAAAATAGCAAGCAAGATGGTGTGGTAATTACTGCCAGCGCCCAACCCGATCTTGGTACGGCAGAAAATCCAGGAAATAATTTCATTCGCAACAATACTCGGTATGATGTCTACAATTCAACTCGCGGTAATACCATTGCGGCAACGGGTAACGATATCGAGCCAGAAAAAATCTCTGGTAATGTGACTTTTGGGGCTGCGACTATAAATCGTCCGGCAATTAGACAAGGTACATTCCGCGATATTCAGGGCTATTGGGCGCAACCTTATATTGAAGCTTTAATTGCTAGAGATGTAATTGCTGGTTTTCCTGATGGCTCGTTTAAACCCACAGACCCAGTGACCCGCGCTCAGTTTGCCACTATTATCAGTAAAGCTTTTGCGCCGCCATCGCAACGAGAGGCGCAACAATTTAAGGATGTAAATCAAAATTTCTGGGCTTACGGAGCCATTCAAACAGCTTACCGGGGCGGTTTTGTTGCCGGGTATCCGGGCGGTTTATTTCAACCCCAGCAAGCAATTCCTAGGGTACAATCGCTAGTTTCTTTGGCTAATGGCTTAGGTTTGAAGTCAACTAATCCGAATGCTTTGTCTATTTATGCTGATGCTGCCGAAATTCCCAAATATGGCATCGAGCCAGTATCGGCGGCAACAGTACGGCAATTGGTGGTGAATTATCCTATACCTACGCAGTTGAATCCCAATCGTGATGCTACACGCGCCGAAGTTGCAGCCTTTGTCTATCAAGCTTTGGTAAATACTGGACGCGCTCCTGCGATCGCATCTCCTTATGTTGTCCGAGTTCCTTAATTTCAATTGAAAAAACGCCAGAGTGTCCAATTGGACACTCTGGCGTTCTGGTTTTATTATGGGCTGGGTCTTGTATATAATTGACCCGATTTTAATATGTTGGTTTTATGTTCAGGGTTTTTAAATTGGCTAACCCTGTTTCAATTAATTTCTATTGTTACAGTAGCTACGGAATTAAGTGGATTCTCTAATAATTTCTTTATGTTTCTTGCTTTTGTATGTTTATTTTTTAAGTTAAGTAACAGATTGTAAGTAGAATTACGCAATTGAGGCAATCTTACTTATTTAGGGAGCTTTGGAGATTCTTTATCCCAACGAAACAGCAAAACCATTAAAGCGACAACTCCTACTTGCAAGGCGAGGTTTGATAGCGGCGCATCCGCCTCTTTTCCGGCAGCTATTTGCGCTAAAAACACAAGTGCGCCCACAAATCCCGAAGCACCAAAAGCTATATAAATAAATCTTCGCAGTCCCCGATAAGGTGCGGCGGCTTCAGCTTTTAGGCGATCGTATTGGTCGCTCGTAAAACGTTTGTTATTAGGTTGTTTGACCATGATGATTTAAAACTGATAATATAGTAAATCGTGTGCCGATGTGGCTCAGTGGTAGAGTAACTGATTCGTAATCAGTTGGCCGCGGGTTCAAATCCCGCCATCGGCTTAGAGTAAAACCCTTTGTAAAACGGCTTTTTGAGGTTTATTTACAATTTTAAACTTGTAAATGAATGTCCTTTTATGACTATGTTTGACTACCGTTTGACGATCGCCTGAATCTCCGATTTAACTATCTTTGTGAGTTTATAGTTAAACAGCGTACTCATTAAACAGTCTAAAGGCAGTGTTAGCGGCTCTGAACTTTTCAAACCCAGTAGATAATTGTATTGGCAAACGTGATCGCTAATCTCAACATTCATTAATCGCGCCAAGCGCTGGGCGTGTTGTTCAAAAATCCATGCTGTAATACCTGTCTTGAGAATAGCCGCTTTTATATTAGTCATAAGTGCGCTCCGATCTCCTTTGGTCTTCCTTAACAAGTAGTTAATTTAACAGTGCTTCATACTTGTCATGGCTGCCAATCCAAAACCAATAATAGTCGTCACCCTTCTTCAAAGCCAATGCTCGATAACCACCACTAACTCGCGCAGACCACAAGTTTCTACCTACTTTTTTGAAGTGTAAAGACGGATGCAGTGAATTTTCTTGCCAAAGTTGATACGCTTTTTGCGCTTGTTCCTTCATCTCTGGAGATAGTTCTGCATAGGTTGCCCAAAAGTCAGGTGTTGTGAAAGATTTCATCAATATCTCTGACTCTATTGGCTGCGATATCAGCTTCGGCTTTGGCAATCAGCTTATCCAGCTTTCCCGATTTTAGATCGATTTCAATTTGCCTATCCCACATTTCGTCTAAATACCCTTGCAGCCAAACGGAGAGTTGACGAACATCACTTTCGGGCAATTGTTTAATAGCTGCTTCAATTTCTGGCAAGATAGTCATAGGAATCCATGCTTGAGATTGACTTTATAGTAGCCTAAGCAATTTGACTATAGATTTAAACAATAACCTTGATGTTCTGTGCGATTGCGATCGCCCACTCAAGCAACTTCAACAAGCGCGATCGCACTTCCTTACTCAGTGCTGCTAGTTTTTCTTAACTTAACGATCTCGTGTGTAGAGTAACAACCAATTTCATCAGATAGACATTCCTTCTCAAACTCAGCCAGCCATTTTAAAAATCATGCTCAACACAATTTGAAAAAATGGCTAGGGCGTATCTGCAAAGTCTGGATGTAGCGTAATGAGCTATTTTAACCAGATAAGAATCGCCGCAATCATCAGCATTGCTAGGTAGTTTTCGGCTCGTTTTTCATAACGAGTAGCTACCCGACGA
>NZ_JBYCCV010000163.1:0-5150 GCF_057473825.1 Aliterella sp. E5.1 | reverse complement strand
TGATCTTACTCTTACTCGATTATTGAATCCCACAAAAAAATTACATTAGCCAAACTGTCACTTCTTATCAGTTCGATTTGACTATAAGTTGCTTTTTTGGCTTTTTTTTGAATTCGCCAACAGTATCTTCGCTATATCTACCCCAACTCAGAGAAGTCGCACTTCAGGCTGGACGCAAGGAAGCGGAAATAGCCAGAGAAGCGAGCGCTCAATTATAAAGTTTGTAGGGCGGAAACTATAAAATCCTTTGCGCTAGCGGGATAAATGATCCAGATCTAATGGATCGCTCTCCACATAGTCCTTCGCCGTCATGTCCTCCAGAGTGACTACTAAGCCTTCGATAGATTTGAAGCGTCCTGACTTAGGGAGTAGAGCTAACCAGTTTGGGAGTTGTTGGTCCCATCCTGTTCCCTGAAACTGGACTGGTTCTTCATGGCGGATAAACCAAAACATCAGTTCAATCTCAGGATCATTCCAAGAAGGTGCCGCTCTTACTCTAATCTCACGTAGGGCGCGAAGTGCTTCTCCCTCAGAGCTTTCCTTATCATGCTTATTTTGCAAACGCTCCTGAAGTTTTCTAGCCAACGCCGTGAAGTCATCAGGAAAAGCAAAACGAACTCGTTTCCGTGCCAGTGCTTGACCTAGCGCTCTAACGTCTCGATCGTCGCTCCATCCCGCTTTGCGTTCCCATTCTGCAACAACAGCTTTTTCTACGGTCATCACACGATCTAGATCGGCGACGAGACGATGCTCCGCAGCCCCTGAAATATAAGCATACTGCGGTCGTCTACCTCGCTGAATATCGTGTAAATATTGTTCATTTACTTCCACAAGAGGTACTACCTCTATAAATGGACGGCAAGCGCAAGAACGCACAATATCGCAGGTTTGCGTGACGACAACAAAGCCTCTGACTTCAGATTCTGCAAGATCGCCTTCTGCTGCAACATCTTTAGATTCATCTGTCAAAGGTCGCTTAGGGTTAAAGCGTTGGATAAACCACTGCTCACCGAGAACATAATCACCTTGACACCATTTCTGGAGAGCAGCGTCTATTTCCTGAATCCATGCCTCACGTTCATTATCAACTGCCATGTTTGCGGCTCCTTGCCGCACGCACAGGTCGAGAGCGTCCAACCTCACGATGGATAGGCTCTTGCAGAGCATTAACCAAATTTTCTGGAGGCGGTGGCATACGCGACATCCTAGCATCTTTTGATAAAGGCACTAGCTGCGGTTTCTGAGGTGCATTTCCAGAACCAAGAATCTGTTTGACTTCCTCATGCTCACCCGCTATTAGCAGATCGAAAAGCAGCCTACCATCCTGACCAGGACTCAGTAAAAGATTGCGATTAATACTTGCACTACCTCGGTTGATATATCGAATAGTGCCTAATAATCGATTAAGATTCTCTTCATTAAAACGTGATAATGGCTGCCCACTTGCCCAAAAATGTAGGCTTCTGCGCGAGACATTGAAGAGCTTAGCAAGTTGCTCCCATGTTAAACCACTTAATTTTCTCAGTTCATTGAGGGCATCACGATTGGCTTCCGCCGAATTAGCTGATTGGAAGGACAATGGAAGACCACTATTCGTTCGTTCTAAAACAAGTAATAAATCTCGATCAGAAATTGGTTCATTAGCTACCGTTCCAGAAAGAGCAGGAAACACCGACACTGCTACAACAGTAAATTTATGAGTAACTTGGTATCCCATAGATTCATTGACAGAAGTGCCTGAAGATGGATAAGGACTTCTAGTTAAAAGAGAGTTCACATTTTACCTCCAAATCGCTGCAAAAAGTTATCATTCACCACCCATCGGAAGACAGTATAAATACGTTCAGCAAAGCGCTGCCCCTCACTTATAAGTCCTTCGACACTAAACTCTCGCTGTGTTGAGAGAGACATATCTAGATCAAGTACCCAACTAGGTTCAGCAATTGGCTCAAGTGCGGTTGGATCAATAGTTGCATTCGCTGGCAAAAGTCCCCACCGTGCAATTATCTGCTCTTGTCCCCCTGGGAAGTCGAACAAAGACTCGTTGATGGTTTGATGTACGTTTTCCCCAACCTCGGTTGCCAAAATACCAGCAATCTCAGGGCGTACAAGCTTTGATATATCTTCCCTCTCTGGGCTGATGAGTCTATCTATGTAGCGCAATCCAAACCGTTCAACAATCTGAGGCTTTATGTGTGTATCAAGTGCTAAAAGCACATTCTCCAGACGCTCTAGAAAGTTACTGCGGCTTGAGTAAGCAACTGTCTCAAGCGATAGAAAATCTGATGCTAGTGATACTCGCCAGTATCCGCTAGTATCCGCAAACCTCCAAATCACTTGAGTCCCTGTCGGCATAAGTCCTTGAGGACTGAAGATTAAACCATGAGTCTGCTCAGGCTGTAGGATAGGATATTTTTCTCGAATCGCTTCCTGGAAATGACCAACAAAACTCTTTTCTTGAATAGAAAGAATGGATGGAAAGCGTACCTGTGCAATTACACGAACCAGAGGGGCTGGCTTTAATGGCACCTCATCAGGTGGCTTTGCAATGAGTGGGTTGATGTTAACCACTTTCTCCATCCTTTTCTAGGTGTTTAAAGAGTCTGTGCATACTCAGATCTGGGACTGATACTTGAAGTTTTCTGAAACTATTATAAAGCAAAAATGTGAAATAGAGTGTGAAGTTTAAGCAAGCTTTTAGGTTTGCGCCCGTGAGGAGCAATTGCAATTGCATTTATAGTCTCCTAACTTTTTACTCTAAAGCTATTGATTACTTACTGCATTACTGCAATAATGCAGTAAGTAAAGCATTACCCAATTAATCAAATGGGGACTGTAATCGGATTTGTTAATGAAAAAGGGGGTTCGGGGAAGTCCACTTCTGCCGTCCATTTTGCCTGCTGGCTAAGAACGCAAGGTGCGACCGTTCTACTGGTGGACGCTGATACGCAAGTTAGTAAGCTAATAAGCATTTAAGCTGCAATATAATGGTTATTCCCTTTATTCTTGATCTTTCGATGCCATTTAATTACTAACTCGCCTAGGACAACCCTAAACTACACTTCTGAGTTTACGTCATTTGTCACTTTATCAATTTAAATTAGTATCAGTATAAGAGGTTAGCGTTCGCGCGTTTAAAAATAAAAAAGCTCAAGTGCAAAAGCTAAGACTTTCATACATATGCTCCAAAACGGCACTCCCCGTTATCCTATTAACCTGTGAACGTTATATTACTCGTGCTGTACGCCTGGACGACCGTTTTCAACCGTAAATGAAGCTAGAGTATAAACGGGTGCATCTGGTTGACTAACAGTAGTAACAATCCGCAAGTCAGTATGCCAACGTTCGCGGTTGAGATTGACCCGAAAATAGCCACGGCGATCGCCATCAAAGAACTTAATGTGTGGGTTCTCTGGAATCATTGGACCGTAGTAAGGACCGTAGACCTCCCGGTCGCCGTTACTGGTAAGCGAAGGGGTGACAAACTCCGTTGCTACAGTAGGTGAATTAGGAGCTTTGAAATCCAACTTAAGGTCGTTAACAAATGTAGAGTGCCAGTCGCCAGTAATCACAACGGGGTTAGCAATCTTTCGGTTGGTAATATGGTTCAATAGTCGCTGGCGTGCGAGGGGGTAGCCGTCCCACGAGTCGTTCCAAAAGATTTCACCCGTGCCAATTTTATGGTCTAACTGAGCCATCAGAACTTGTTGAGCAATTACATTCCAGCAAGCCTTAGAACGGTCGAGACCGTCAAAAAGCCAGCGTTCTTGCCGAGCGCCAGTCATTGTCTGTGCTGAGTCTAGTGCTGCCTCGCAGCGAGGTGTCTCACCGTCACCGCAGGGGTGGTCGCTGCGGTACTGCCTAGTATCAAGCACACTGAATTCGGCTAAATCTCCAAAGGTCAGCCGCCGATAGAGGCGCATATCCGCTCCCCGTGGGGCAGAGAATCGGCGTAGCGGCATATGCTCGTAATAGGCTTGATACGCCGCCGCTCGTCGCGCCAGAAACTCTGCAACGGGATCCTTGTTTTCAGAGATTGCGTCAGTATAATCGTTATCTACTTCGTGGTCGTCCCAAGTGACTACGAAGGGAAATAAGGCATGAGCCTTTTGCAAATCTGGATCGGTTTTATACAGGGCATAGCGGAGGCGATACTGCTCTAGGGTTTGTGTCTCTTGTTGAAACTGTTCTGGCAAAGCTACGTTGCGTACGCCGCCTGTGGAATTGATGCCGTATTCGTAAATGTAGTCACCTAAATGGAAGACTACATCTAGTTCTTCTTCTGCTAAACGGCGATAGGCAGAGTAAAAGCCATCTTCCCACTTCTGGCAAGTAACAAACGCAAAATTTAGCTGATTAAGACGTGTTCTAGGTGCAGAAGCAGTACGAGTGCGTCCTACATCGCTTAGTTCATTTCCGACACGGAACTGATACCAGTACCAGCGCGCTGGTCGTAATCCTTGTACCTCAACATGAACAGAGTGGGCAAATTCCGGCGTAGCCATCGCCGTACCACTGCGAACAACCTGGCGCATATTTTCATCGGCGGCAACAAGCCACTGCACGGGAACATTTTGTTGTGGCATTCCACCACCATTGAGAGGGTCTGGAGCTAGTCGCGTCCATAATACTACACTGTCTGGTAATGGTTCGCCAGAAGCAACACCAAGCTTAAAGGGATAATCAGAGAATTTGGGGTGAGCTAATACTTTTCTTTGCCCCCCAGTTGCAAGGGTTAAACCTGTTAAAGCTCCTGCGCCAATTAACAATCTCCGGCGGTTGAGTCTATTTGATAATAATTGGTGAATATTAGAGTAAGTCATAAATATTGATTGATTTAGGAGAGCGAAAATAATTACTAAACTAACCATTGCCTCAGTATTGATAAAAAGGCAATTATCTAGTTTTATAAGCCCGCTTAGACGGGAGCATGATGAACATACCAGCCCAACATTAAATATTGGTCAAGGTGTAGTTAAAAGTCTTTTAATTCTGCTTTGATCGTTTAAATAATGCGCTGTTCGGTAGTGCGTCAGATTATTGTGGGATAGGTCACGATATCATTCCAAGTCCATGGTCGAGAGGTTAATCCTGCTCGTTGTGCGGCAGTGGACTTGAACCGACTATGCTGCCAAATCCAATTGAAGTAA
>NZ_JBYCCV010000162.1:0-5316 GCF_057473825.1 Aliterella sp. E5.1 | reverse complement strand
GAGATGAAATCAAAAATAGGCAAAGGATGATGCTTCAGTAATTGAAGCATCATCCTTTTGCTTAAAAATAGACCTGGCACTGAGCTATTGTTCCGTGGGGCAACCCCCAAAGTATCGTCGCCGCAGCAGCGTTTCACTTCCGAGTTCGGGATGGAGTCGGAGTGGTTCCACCGCGCCATAAGCACCAGGAAAATTGTTGAATGCGTGGTTTTAGTCCCAGCACCCTGAAGACTGCATAGAAAAGCAAATAGATTTTCAATTATCAGGTCAAGCCCTCGGTCTATTAGTACGCTTCGGCTGCATCCATTGCTGAACTTCCACCTCGCGCCTATTAACAGGTAATCTTCCTGTGACCTTACTGGATTATTCCATGAGAGCACTCATCTTGAGGTGGGCTTCCCACTTAGATGCTTTCAGCGGTTATCCGCGCCGCACTTGGCTACCCAGCGTTTACCGTTGGCACGATAACTGGTACACCAGCGGTGCGTCCCTCCCGGTCCTCTCGTACTAAGGAGGGCTCCTCTCAATGCTCTTACGCCTGCACCGGATATGG
Source organism: Aliterella sp. E5.1 (assembly GCF_057473825.1). NCBI lineage: Bacteria > Bacillati > Cyanobacteriota > Cyanophyceae > Chroococcidiopsidales > Aliterellaceae > Aliterella > Aliterella sp. E5.1. The sequence goes on along the minus strand of NZ_JBYCCV010000162.1, from coordinate 4,763 downwards.
ACCGAACTGTCTCACGACGTTCTGAACCCAGCTCACGTACCGCTTTAATGGGCGAACAGCCCAACCCTTGGGACGTACTTCCGCCCCAGGTTGCGATGAGCCGACATCGAGGTGCCAAACCTCCCCGTCGATGTGAACTCTTGGGGGAGATCAGCCTGTTATCCCTAGAGTAACTTTTATCCGTTGAGCGACGGCCCTTCCACTCAGTGCCGTCGGATCACTAAGGCCGACTTTCGTCCCTGCTTGAGTTGTGACTCTTGCAGTCAAGCTCCCTTTATGCCTTTACACTCTATGCACGGTTTCCAAGCGTGCTGAGGGAACCTTTGCGCGCCTCCGTTACCATTTAGGAGGCGACCGCCCCAGTCAAACTGCCCACCTGCAACGGTTCTTGTGCCGGCTAACGGCTCCAAGTTAGAATCCTAGCTGCGCCAGAGTGGTATCTCACCGTTGGCTCCATTACCCCCACAAGGGCAATATCAACGCCTCCCACCTATCCTGCGCAAGCTCAGCCCGGATTCAATTACAGGCTACAGTAAAGCTTCATAGGGTCTTTCTGTCCAGGTGCAGGCAGTCCGTATCTTCACAGACATTCCTATTTCGCCGAGTCTCTCTCTGAGACACCATCCAGATCGTTACGCCTTTCGTGCGGGTCGGAACTTACCCGACAAGGAATTTCGCTACCTTAGGACCGTTATAGTTACGGCCGCCGTTCACCGGGGCTTCAGTCGCCAGCTTTAGACTTGCGTCCTGACCGACTTCCTTAACCTTCCGGCACTGGGCAGGCGTCAGCCCCCATACGTCGTCATTTGACTTTGCGGAGACCTGTGTTTTTGGTAAACAGTCGCCTGGATCTCTTCACTGCGACCCACGTCTTAGGTGGGCACCCCTTCTTCCGAAGTTACGGGGCCATTTTGCCGAGTTCCTTAGAGAGAGTTATCTCGCGCCCCTTGGTATTCTCAACCTCCCTACCTGTGTCGGTTTCGGGTACAGGTAACATTGATTTAACGTGCTTGGAGCTTTTCTAGGAAGCTTGACTGCTACCACTTCGGTGACGTATCACCTCGGACTCACGCCTCAGCTCAGAATGTTTTCTCCACTCCTCAACGCCTTGAACGCTTGCACCGGTAACCAACATCCGGCTGGCTCATGCCTTCTCCGTCCCTCTGCACAAATCAACATCAGTACGGGATTAATTACCCGTTGTCCATCGACTACGCCGTTTGGCCTCGCCTTAGGTCCTGACTAACCCTCCGCGGACGAACCTGCCGGAGGAACCCTTAGGGTTTCGGGGCATTGGATTCTCACCAATGTTTTCGCTACTCAAGCCGACATTCTCACTTCTGCTTCGTCCACACCTGCTTGCCGCTAGTGCTTCACCCAAAGCAGAACGCTCCCCTACCGATATTTCTTAGATATCCCACAGCTTCGGTACGTCACTTAGCCCCGTTCATTTTCGGCGCAGGAGCGCTTGACCAGTGAGCTATTACGCACTCTTTTAAGGATGGCTGCTTCTAGGCAAACCTCCTGGTTGTCTTTGCACTCCCACCTCCTTTATCACTTAGTGACAATTTGGGGACCTTAGCTGGTGGTCTGGGCTGTTTCCCTCTTGACGATGAAGCTTATCCCCCACCGTCTCACTGGTTGTGTGTGCATCTGGTATTCTGAGTTTGTCTCGATTTGGTACAGCTTTCGCCGCCCGCACCGAAACAGTGCTTTACCCCCAGACTATAATCACAACCGCTGCGCCTAAACACATTTCGGGGAGAACCAGCTAGCTCCGGGTTCGATTGGCATTTCACCCCTAACCACACCTCATCCGCTGATTTTTCAACATCAGTCGGTGCGGACCTCCACTTGGTGTTACCCAAGCTTCATCCTGGACATGGTTAGATCACCCGGGTTCGGGTCTATAACCAGTGACATATTTTTCGCCCTATTCAGACTCGCTTTCGCTTTGGCTTCAGCAATTATTGCTTTAACCTGCCACTACTTATAACTCGCCGGCTCATTCTTCAACAGGCACGCGGTCAGACGTTTAATCGTCCTTCCACTGCTTGTAGGCTAATGGTTTCATGTTCTATTTCACTCCCCTTCCGGGGTTCTTTTCACCTTTCCCTCGCGGTACTGTTTCACTATCGGTCACGCAGTAGTATTTAGCCTTACGAGGTGGTCCTCGCTGATTCACACGGGATTTCTCGTGCCCCGTGCTACTCGGGATTAAGCTAGTATCTTTCCACTTTCGACTACAGGACTATCACCTTCTCTGGTGCAGTTTTTGGCTGCTTCGTCTAGCTTCCAGCTTCCATGTCGCTTTCCCACTACCCCAGTAATTAAAACTACTGGTTTAGGCTGTTTCCTTTTCGCTCACCACTACTTAGGAAATCGATTTTTCTTTCTCTTCCTCCAGCTACTAAGATGTTTCAGTTCGCTGGGTTCGCTCATGCTTGTCTATATATTCAACAAGCTGTTTCTAGGTTGCCCTATTCGGACATCTCCGGCTCAATGCTTGCTTCCAGCTCCCCGGAGCTTTTCGTCGGTCGCCACGTCCTTCTTCGCCTCTGCGTGCCTAGGTATCCACCATTAGCCCTTTGTAGCTTGACCAGTTTCTTTTGTCAGATACATGAGGTAATACCTCGTGGATCTGCCTGCTATTTGCTTTCTCTATGCAGTTTTCAAGGTTCTGACTGAGTATAAACTCAGCATTCTGACTATTGTGAATTCATAGTCCCGGTGCTGAATTAACTATTTGTTGCTTTTCCTCATGTGGAGGTTAGCGGACTCGAACCGCTGACATCCTGCTTGCAAAGCAGGCGCTCTACCAACTGAGCTAAACCCCCTTTTGATTTAGTTTCAAGCTTTGTTTGCTGTTTTAATTGCCAACACCTAGTGCTTGCTACTATTGCAAGGTGGGCCATCCTGGACTCGAACCAGGGACCTCACCCTTATCAGGGGTGCGCTCTAACCACCTGAGCTAATAGCCCCCAAACCTTAATTATAGTTGAAAAGCCCCACTTGCTTCGCCACGACCTAGGTTGACCTCATCTAAACCTATTTTGATTTTCAGTTATCGATGGGTTTGGTCTCCCTTAAAGGAGGTGATCCAGCCACACCTTCCGGTACGGCTACCTTGTTACGACTTCACCCCAGTCACCAGCCCTGCCTTCGGCATCCCCCTCCTTGCGGTTAGGGTAACGACTTCGGGCTAAGCCAGCTTCCATGGTGTGACGGGCGGTGTGTACAAGGCCCGGGAACGTATTCACCGCAGTAGTGCTGACCTGCGATTACTAGCGATTCCGCCTTCATGCAGGCGAGTTGCAGCCTGCAATCTGAACTGAGCCACGGTTTATGGGATTGGCTTGCATTCGCATGCTTGCTACCCTTTGTCCGTAGCATTGTAGTACGTGTGTAGCCCAGAACGTAAGGGGCATGCTGACTTGACGTCATCCCCACCTTCCTCCGGTTTGTCACCGGCAGTCTCTCTAGAGTGCCCAACTTAATGATGGCAACTAAAAACGAGGGTTGCGCTCGTTGCGGGACTTAACCCAACATCTCACGACACGAGCTGACGACAGCCATGCACCACCTGTGTTCGCGCTCCCGAAGGCACTCTAAGCTTTCACTCAGATTCGCGACATGTCAAGTCCTGGTAAGGTTCTTCGCGTTGCATCGAATTAAACCACATACTCCACCGCTTGTGCGGGCCCCCGTCAATTCCTTTGAGTTTCACGCTTGCGCGCGTACTCCCCAGGCGGGATACTTAACGCGTTAGCTACGGCACAGCTTGGGTCGATACAAGCTACACCTAGTATCCATCGTTTACGGCTAGGACTACTGGGGTATCTAATCCCATTCGCTCCCCTAGCTTTCGTCCCTCAGTGTCAGTTTTGGCCTAGCAGAGCGCTTTCGCCACCGGTGTTCTTCCCAATCTCTACGCATTTCACCGCTACACTGGGAATTCCCTCTGCCCCTACCATACTCTAGCTTATCAGTTTTCACGGCCTGTCTCTGGTTGAGCCAGAACCTTTAACCGCAAACTTGATATGCCACCTGCGGACGCTTTACGCCCAATCATTCCGGATAACGCTTGCATCCTCCGTATTACCGCGGCTGCTGGCACGGAGTTAGCCGATGCTGATTCCTTAGGTACCGTCATTTTTTTCTTCCCTAAGAAAAGAGGTTTACAACCCAAGAGCCTTCTTCCCTCACGCGGTATTGCTCCGTCAGGCTTTCGCCCATTGCGGAAAATTCCCCACTGCTGCCTCCCGTAGGAGTCTGGGCCGTGTCTCAGTCCCAGTGTGGCTGATCGTCCTCTCAGACCAGCTACCGATCGTCGCCTTGGTAAGCTCTTACCCCACCAACTAGCTAATCAGACGCGAGCTCTTCTTCAGGCAATAAATCTTTCACCTCTCGGCACATTCGGTATTAGCAGTCGTTTCCAACTGTTGTCCCCAACCTGAAGCTAGATTCTCACGCGTTACTCACCCGTCCGCCACTAATGTCCGAAAACATCCGTTCGACTTGCATGTGTTAAGCATACCGCCAGCGTTCATCCTGAGCCAGGATCAAACTCTCCGTTTTGTTTGGAGTCTATTTGTTAGCTCTTCTTTGATTCACCCTAAGTGAATCTCTTTCTTATAGTTTCTCTGACGAAGACTATAGTGCTTTTTTTTGGCTTTTCAACTATAATTTTTTCATGGTTCGGCGTGCCTTCTGGTTCGCTCCGCTTTCGCTTCCCTCTCCAGCGCTTTATTAATCTATCAACT
>NZ_JBYCCV010000161.1:0-5328 GCF_057473825.1 Aliterella sp. E5.1 | reverse complement strand
CCTTGCCGTACTGCTTGTTGCAATTTTTTTGTTTGCTCCTCGTTGAGGAATCCTTTCGCAGGCATCGTCCTTGTACTTTGAAGATTTTAGACTTTAATTTTATACTATTTAGAAGTCTATTAGCTTAACAGGATCAAAGGAGTAATCAGTGCTGAAATTAGTTCCTGATTCCAGTTGCTTGTTCTGTTACTTATAGCGACCCAACTCCCCTAATCAATGTCCAAATACTCAGCGACAAGATAAGACTTATCCATACCCCCAAGACTTTCAGCAATCAAAGCACCTGCGGCTTGAGTATCTAGGGGACGGGAGAAAAAGTATCCCTGCCCATACTTGCATTGCAAGGCACTCAATAGCATCAGTTGCTCTGCTGTTTCTATCCCTTCGGCAATCACATCTATATTTAGAGCCTCTGCTAAGGTTAAAATTGCCCGGACAATCTTTGAGTTGTCGTCCCCGAACCCCATTCGGCTGATAAAAGAGCGGTCAATCTTCAAAGTATCGATGGGGAAACGATGCAGATAGCTCAAGGATGAATATCCTGTACCAAAGTCATCCAAGTACAATGAAACACCCAAGGCTTTCAGTTGCAACAGCACAGTGGTTACAGATTCAGCCTTGTCCATAAGTACGCTTTCTGTAATCTCCAGCCTCAAACTTGAGGCATCTAACTTGGTTTCGAGAAGAATTTGAGCAATCTGCTGACAGAGGTTAGGTTGTGTAAACTGTTTAGCAGAGAGATTCACACTAATTGTTAACAGCGGACTAAGGGGAAACTGGTTCTGCCATTGGCGCATCTGGTGACAAGCGACTTGGAGTACCCAATGACCAAGGGGTAAGATCAATCCGGTTTCTTCAGCAATAGGAATGAACTCGGCGGGAGAAATTAAACCCTGTGTAGGATGCTCCCAGCGCACCAAAGCCTCGAATCCGACAATCTTACCCGTTGCTAACAATACTATGGGCTGATAGTGGACGCGAAACTCTTTACGGTCAATAGCCTGTCGGAGGTCAGTTTCCAATTGTCGGCTGGTGACGTTACGGCGGTGCATGGCGATATCAAATACTTCATAGCGACCTTTGCCAAGGGCTTTTGCCTGGTACATGGCGATATCGGCGTTACGTAGCAGGTCATCTAGCCAGCCATTGGCTTCGCTACCCAAGACAATGCCAATGCTCACTGAAGTAAATACCTCTTGTCCATTTAGGTTGAAAGGTAGAGCTAAAACCTGTATAAGCCGTTCAGCAACTTGGGTTGCATAGTTAACATCTTTGATGTCATTGAGCAGAATTGCGAACTCGTCCCCTCCCAGGCGGGCAACGGTGTCTTCCGCGCGGAGACATAACTCTAGTTTATGAGCGACGGCGATTAATAGTTGATCTCCAATTAGATGACCGAGGCTATCGTTGACTACCTTGAAACGATCCAGATCCAGGAAAAGCACGGCAAATAAATAGTCCTTGTGCCTTTTTGCCCTCTGAACCGTTTGTTCCAATCGGTCTGTGAATAAAGTCCGATTTGGCAAACCTGTGAGCGCGTCATGCAAGGCATTATGCCGTAATTGCTCTTGAGTTTGCTTACGCTCAGTAATATCTTCGACGGTGCCTTCGTAGTAAGCTATCGCCCCACTTGTATCATAGACAGCACGTGCATTCTCCGAAATCCAAATCACGCTGCCGTTTTGATGATAAACCTGCGACTCAAACGCTGACACGGAACCATCCTGTTGCATTTGGCGAACAAACTTGGCACGACGATTCGGCGCAACATAAAGTTGCTGCTCAATGTTGCAGAGGTTAGCTATTAATTCTTCAGGAGATTTATAACCATAGATCCGGGCTAGGGCAGGATTGGCGCTAATGTAACGACCATCCACTGTAGTCTGGAAGATGCCCTCGATCGTGTTCTCGAAAATACTGCGGTACTTCGCTTCTGCTTGCCGCAACGCTACCTTTGCTTGCTTGCGCTCCCACTCTTTCATTGCTAGGGCAACTAAATCTGCTATGGAGCCAGCAAAATTCTGTTCCTCCAATGTCCACTCGTGGGCAGTCCCTACAACTTCGTGACAGACAACTCCTACCATTTCACCACTTAACCAAATTGGTGCCTCTAACATGGATGTAATACCGAGAGGAGAAAGATAGAACTTAGAGAATTCTTTGGTTCTAGGGTCAGTGTGGGCATCTTGAGCAGCGATGGTACGCTCTTCTTTTAAGGCTTGGAAATAAGCAGGGTACTCTACTGCGGCTAGCTCAATGCCTTGGGAATGATGACTTTTGGTCCATTCATACAAGTCGATACATCGAATCTTTGAGCGATCGCCGTTGTATAGCCACACACTGGCTCGTTCAATTTTCAGAGTGTTGGTGGTAGCCTCTGTAATTTCTCTAACCGCAGCATTCAAATCTCTTCCACGGCTAGATATCTTGCGCTTTGCCAGTTCCATCAGCACTGCATTATGGTCTTGAAGCTGTCTTTTACTTTCATACAAGGCTGTCTCTACCCGCTTGCGTTCAGTGATATCGCGGTAGGTGGTGACTATACCAGTCACACTTGGTTCATTGAGAAAATTATTAGCAATGCCCTCAAAATCTCGCCAAGAGTTATCTGTGTGCCGTAGCCGAAACTCAACCTTACAACAAGTTGTTCTAAGGCTAGTAGCGGAACAATTGAGGGCTTTCGTTAAAAGATTCTCTGCCTTGGCAAGATCGTCAGGATGCACGTAATCAGAAGCTTTTTTGCCGAGCCAATCCTCGGCTTCATACCCCAAAATCTGCCTGATAGATGAACTTATGTAGCAAATGGTGCCATCGGCTGCCATAACTGTAATTACATCAGATGAGTTTTGTCCTAGGGCGCGGAAGCGCTCTTCGCTTTGGCGCAGGGCTTCGGCTTTCGCAGTGAGGCGCTGATTGAAAAGGACAGTAAGCACCGTCAAAGTTAGGATAACCAACGTCGCCATGCCAAGCTCAAAAGCTAACAAAGAATTATCCATTGCATAGAATGGCTGGGTCACAACCCCAAAGTGGATATTGGTGGGAAGTAGCCCAAAGCTGACGAGTGCCATTCCTGTATAGTTCATTCCATCTACGGCATTCCCCATATTCAAGCTCATAATTTCAGCTAGTGCAGGTCGGATCGCCACAGCGAAAGCAGTAATGGTAGCAGCGATAGTGAACGCAAATGCACGGTCCATATATTTGTCTCTTAATTAAGATCTGGCGCTGCCTCAACTAGAAAGTCCCCCAGCAACTCTGATACATCAAACTTAACTTAAGGTGCATAAGAAGCAGTAGGGGCTTTTTACGCAAGTTTGTGTAAATTCTTAGTGAAGTTAGCGAAGAGTACGCAACTGCATTTATAGCCTCCTAGCTTTTTTGTCCCGGTGAAAATCAAAAATTAGGGAGCATCGCACTGCTTATCTTAATGGAATGCTATCTACAACTAACTATTTGCAAAAGTGAGATGCTCCCGATTAGATATCTATCTCAAATTTTGCACCAAGCCCCAATTCATACAAAATAGGCGTTTAAGTTAAATTGCTTTCAGGCTGAACTGTGCTTGAATTATATTTTTCACTTTCTCAAGGTGATCGCTTAAAAAATTAGGAGATCTCAAAAAATTTATTTTTCGTTAGGTGCAAGATATGAGGAAACTGATTTGTTAGAGCAGAGGAGTAAAGCTATCGAGAGTTTGACGGCTGTTTAGGCGATCGCTTTCTTTACAGTGCGAAAGCCCTGAAGGAGAAAAAATTAGGAGCGCTGATTGCCCCCCTTGTTTATCACCAACGCTCAGAGTGAATTATCGTTATTTATCAGTTGGCAAACGATTTTTCACGGGATTGCCTGTAACCGTCCTGAAAGAATTTTCTTTGTCAACCTCAGCAAATTCTACTTTATTAAACCTAGATTTAGCAGTTCCTGGGGAGAGGCAAGCACGTCAATTGCCACAAAGAAAATCTCACTTTGAGGATTAAGTAAAAACCGCCACGCCAGAAGAATGCCAACACTGTCACCAACCCATGGAGTTTGCACTTTACCCGTCACTTTAATTTGGGTAAATCCTTCTGCTGCTGGCTCCGAGATCCCCCGCTCAGGGATCAGCTTAAGTCCGTAACATTCTTCACGCATATAGGTGAGGATAGACTCTTGGCTCACTATCGGTTCCTCGAAAGGCGGTTGCAATGCACCGTCTTCAGCAAATAAAGCTACCGCCGCCGGAAAGTCAAAAGCGTTCATATTCTCCATGTAGCTCAGAACTGTAGAGTTGTTGATGCCCTCAATGCTGATTTTAGTTCGGGGTTTGATATCTTTAGGTGGAGCCACAGGTTCTGCGACTTCTTGAGTAGCCATCTTTGAGCTATACCCCATGTTGAGGACAATATCTCGTAATACCGTCAGTTGCTGACCTCCTTCAAGTTGACGGATGGCTTCAAGCACCTCTGATGCCTTTGCAGACAATTTATAACCTTCTGGAATCGGCGCAACAATCCCTTGTTTCATCCACTCGCTCAACTGATACCAAAAGCCTAACTTGACATTTGTGCCGAAAGCTGAGTAAGTGCGACAGATAGGAGTGTCAGTATGGTTAACCAGATCGCACATAACTTGCGTTTGCTCCAAATCAGGCATCTGCTTAATTTGAGTCAGGGTTTTTTCGGCGAAGACCATATCAACTACCTGCATAGCGGCGGAAGTGATTGTAACTCCCATCTCCGTATAGGCAAACCAAAGTAAAGCTAACTGATCCTCAGCCTTGAGGCGCTCAAAAGATTCAACTGTAGCTGGAACCGCATTAGCAACTTGCGTGTCAGGAAAAATTGAGCGTGCAGACTCGATAGTAAAAGACATAATCGAACTCTCCGAAACTAAATTACATTTGACAATATTTATCGTCAAGCCGATATTGCACAGCATACAAGTAATTGAGTTTTTGTAACTGATAAGACATAAAATTTAGGATGTTTCTCCCTCCACAAAGTTAAGAATGGGGTAATGACAATTATTGCAACCGGAAACCAGAATAATCCTAGAATCTTCATGAGAACTACGATCACACGTAAGGCGTATGCCGCAAACTCGCCGCCCTGCGTTTAGCATCTTTCCTTCACCTGTCGTAACGCGCGGTAGTCAAGGGATTACTATAAGTGCGGCTTTTTCAATTTCGATTGGATGCTCTCATGAGTCCAAATACAGACTAGGGTTGTGTTGCAAAAAATGGTAGGCTAAAATAATGCTGCTAGAGAAAATAATTCTGCCTGCCTCTAATGAATCCTAAAGCTCCATTCAAATGGCGGCATTACCAGTCCGAAATTATCTTGCAGTGTG
>NZ_JBYCCV010000160.1:0-5622 GCF_057473825.1 Aliterella sp. E5.1 | reverse complement strand
ATGTAAGATCCTCGTTAAGAACTTTGAGCGCACCTTGACCAATGCCACCACGAAGCTCAATCTCTGCTTCGTCAGGTTAATGATTAAGCGACTTGCCGCCTTTTAGAGATGTCAAATGGGTTCTATAAGAGTGTTTACGACTAATTGAGAAACTTTTGCTGCCGCCAAACCTTGATAGTTTCCACACTCACTATTGGCATACCATCGCGGGTCATTAGGGTTTGCACTAATTTGAGCTAATGCGCTTAAGTTTGGTGTACTGAAACTTATGCCAAAGCTTAAAATTGATGCACTATAGCAATCCTAGGTCAGTTGAAGAAAAGTAAGGATTGAACTACTGTTGAGGGTAAATGTAGACTTTGAGGTCTGACTGAAGATGGAAGAGGTGGTCGAGTTTATTCAAAGTAATCCTGACTCTAGAGAACTCAAACGCGCATTGGCAGTGCAAATGGTACTAAAAGGCTATTTATATCGACAAATCGCCGAAATTCTCTCTGTTTCGGACAGCTTTATCAGCAAATGGTGGCTAGTGTTTGAATCTGTTGGGGTGATTGGGTTACAACTGAGTTATCAAGGGAGCAAAGGCTATTTGAATGCAGGGCAACGGCAAGCGGTAATCAACTGGTTGCAACAGAAGAACTATTGGAATCTGGCACAATTGCAACAGCATATTCAAGACAGATACAGCATCAAGTTCAAATCGCGACAGAGTTATTATGAGTTATTTGCCATTGCAGGCATCAGTTGGAAGAAAACGCAAAAGCGCAACCCGAAAAAAGATCCAGAGTTAGTGCAAAAAAAAACTAGAAATACTTGCCCAACTGAGTCAATGGCTGCCAGAGATAGTGGCAGGAACAATGAGTGTGTTTTTCATTGATGAGTGTCACCTACGGTGGGGGGATGTCTGTGGCTATGTTTGGGGTAAGAGTAATACCCGAATTGAAGTCCCCATCGTCAATGAGCGTCAGAGGCAAACTTATTATGGGGCATTGGATTACTTCAATCACGAGGTTTTGACTCAAGCCTATCCTATAGCTAATTCAGAACATACCATCAGTTTTCTGGATTACCTACAAGCCCAGCGTCCCCATCAGCGGATTGCGATTATTTGGGACGGAGCCAGTTATCATCGCTCACAGGAACTGAAAGATTACTTGCAATCTCTCAATACTGGACGAGCGCAATCATCCTTGCCACTCACTTGTATTCGGTTTGCCCCTAATGCTCCCGAACAAAATCCTGTTGAAGATGTTTGGTTGCAGGCTAAACGATTCCTCCGTGAGTTCTACCACCTGTGTGATTCATTCTCCCTTGTCAAACTACTGTTTGAACTTGTAACTCACGGTCAAACCTTTAACTTCCCAAAGTTATTTGAGTATGCCGTCTTTCCACGACCCACCTAGGATTGCTATAGCAACGAGAGTTTGTGTAATACGTTTAGAGTTCAGTTTTAGCATGAAAACCTTTCAACTTCTGTTTTTGTGTCAGGGATGTATTCAATGAGTTTACATACTGAAATAAGAATTTTTTACTTAGACCTCTCTCAGTTAACTTTGAAAACAAGCGGGATTGAATTACTAAACTTTTCATATCTAAATTTAGCTATTATCTACAAGTAAGTCTTCAGTAAAAATACGCAAACGAAAACAGTTAGTAGTAGAAATAAGTAAGTAAAAACCTGTAGAAACGTAAGTTTTATGAGATGGGAATCAAATTAAAGCCCCGCCACTAAATTCACCATAAAGTTGATAACAATGATTTGAATTTTTCTATTAATTACAGCAGTTCTCGATTGAATGAGATAGAGTGGGAGGCATCGCCACTAATTATTGATTAGTAAATGGATGAAAGCTTACTCAAATGATTTTCGCCAAAAAATTGTGGAAACCAACAGGAGAGATATTGAGTCAATCCAGCAGACAGCCACTCGTTTTCACGTCAGCTACAGCTTCGTCTGGAAGCTGATTAAAGGTTATGAACAAACTGGTTTAGTTAGCCCCAAGCCTCATGGAGCATAATTCTTCGCGTCTTAAAGCAGCATCATAAGAGAATGCAAGCATTACACGATTTCTAAGTGGTTCGCCCTTCATTGCCTCTAAAATTGATTGCCATTGTTCACCAGTCGGAATCCAAGGTAGCTTAGTATATCGTGGAATAAGACCCCGCTCTCTTTGTCCTCCGAAGGTTTTACCTGGTGTATACTTTCCTCGTCCAACTGGATTATTTGAGCGCAGCCCTTCTTCCATCAAATAGTCATAGTAAAGGCGGACTGCTGTAAGTTTTTGTTGTAGCGTTGCATCTGCAAGACCGTAAACTGGATTGCCAGAGTATTTACTATTTATATAACGAGGATTCGGTCGTGTCGTAAGATCTCGAACATATTTGGCAATGTGTTCTTTTGTTGCAATATCAGGAATAACATTACAGTTATTAGAAAAAGAAAGAAAATCTTCTAAAGCTCTTCCATATGCTTCTATAGTATTCGGAGCAAGGCATAAGTTAGCTTGAATTTGTAACCACGTTTTTGCACGTGAAACCTGAGCAAGAGATGGATAACGATTCCAGTTGATATCAGTCATATTAATAATGTAAACAAAGTGAAAGCAAGTCTAATCCTCGCTTATGGTTTATCTACGCTAATTATATTCCACGTAACTTCCGATGAACGCCATCAGGCATACAAAGGCATTGCCACCGAATACAATACAACTTACCAAGCTGTTAGCGAAACATCAGGGCAAATCCTTAGCTATCAGGGTGGGGTAGTCGAATCGCTTTACGCAGCAACCCAAGCGATCGTGGACAAGGCGCACAAAGGAGCGGGGATGAGCCAGACGGGGGCGTATGCTTATGCCGCTCAAGGGTATGATTATCGGCAAATCTTGGACGTGTACTATCCAGGGGTGGCGATCGCACTGTTGGAGTCGAAGCGGTAATCTTTATTTCCAAGCAGCTTCTTGGAAAATGAAGTATCAGGTTAAAATCAAAGTTAATGACAGAAGTAATTTTAGTAGAGTTAAAAAACAATCATGAGTGAAACAGATACGTTGATGGCTACAGTTTATATAAAAGGTGGTAATGACGTGCAGATTCCCGTAGAGGAATTAGCAGATTACCTTCATAATAATGCGGACAAAATTGAGACTCGGCATCGAGAAGCAAGAAGGAAAAGGATTACCGATAGTGCAGTTGAGGTCAAAATAAATTAGCAGCTAGGAGTAAATAATCACAGTTGAGTTAAAAATTTCTGTAGCAAAATCGTTATCATCAAGTTGTGCTTGACTTTCAGCAAAGAAAACATCGCAGTTGATGAATAAACGATAGCTTGTCTTTGGGTCGTCGCTAGGCTTGGAAGTATAAAGCAATTCTTGCCCTAGCTCTGCGTAAATATAAATATTTTGCTGCCCTTGAAACTGACCGTAAACGCAACCACCCGCACAAGCAGTATCAAATTCTTTGCGTGAAGCTTTGACTTTCAAAATCATTGTTTTCTAGCTGGGGATGTAGAGGTATCTCCTCATTTATATCCTAATAATAACATAGGTTTTGCATACAGTCAACAGTGTTGCAAACGTATATGCTTAAGTGCTAATATGTTATCAATAAATTGATTGAATGACTAATGCCTAATCCACATCCAAAAACTGAGCAGTTAGCACTTGGACGAGGAAAACGCCCTAAGTTGAACAACCACACTGTAGCGATGAGAATGTCTGAGTCAACACAAGCGACTTTAGAGCAAATAGCCCTTCAGTACGGCTGTAAGTACGGTGATAAGCCTTGGATTGCTGGGCTACTAGCAAGATTGCAGAAGGTGAGTTACTGATTGTTCCTGCTCCTCCTGGTTCACGCTGATAACCCAGCCTGCCGAGGGCTAGAAGTTTGGCTACGCGCAAATTTCTTTTGTTCTACCTTGGGAATGCTATCTAGCCGCTCTTGCAATTGAGGCGATTGTAAGCCCTTGGCAAGATTCCGCATCTCAACGGTTTGAGGTGATTTATCCCACAAAGAGTAAGCCATGTCTTGTTTATGCCATTGACCTAATTGGTTTTGTCTCTGCTGCAAGTGTGCGATCGCATTATCTAACTTATTCGCCGTCTGTTCTACCTGGGCGACGGCTAAATCGTACTTGCCATTCCAACTACGAAAAGGACTTTTTTGCATAGCTTCAACAGTTGCTAACTGTTCGGTTTGTTGGCTTCCCAAAGCGTTGATATGGTCTGTAATTTGCTTAACCTCAGACTCAACTTTTTGTCGATCAGCAAGAGGTGGGGGGCTAGGTGGAGGGGAGTTCAGATAATTGGTTATACTTTGGTTGAGGGCAAGCAAGTCCCCGTCGCCCAGGTTGCTCAATTGCTCAACGACCATTAATTGCTTGTAGTGCGCCCATCCGCAGGCGGCGCAGAGCGTCCTGGACGCCGAGGCGAGCGGGCTGGGCCTGCACGTCGACCCCCAGCAGGGGACCGACCCGAGGGAGTTTCGCTCGTGAACGAGGCCACGATCGCGCTGCTCGTCGTGCTGTTCGCGCTGCTGCTGTCGAGCACACCCATCGCCGTCGCGCTGGGCCTGACGGCCTTCGCCTACTTCTTCTACTTCACGACGATCCCGCTGACCCAGCCGTCGGAGACGCTGGTCAACGCCCTCAACAACTTCCCGCTCATGGCGATCCCGTTCTTCGTCCTCGCGGCCAACATCATGAGCCGCGGCGGCATCAGCCGGCGCCTCACCGAGGCCGGCAACGCCCTCGTCGGCCAGTTCCGGGGCGGGCTCGCCATGACGGCGGTCCTGTCCTGCATCTTCTTCGCGGCCATCTCGGGGTCCAGCCCCGCCACCGTCGTCGCGGTCGGCACGCTGCTGATCCCAGCGATGATCAAGAGCGGCTACGACCATCGCTTCTCGACCGGTCTGATCGCAACTTCCGGATCGCTCGGCATCCTCATCCCGCCGTCGATCCCGCTCATCGTCTACGGCATTGCGACCGAGGAGTCGATCGGCGACCTGTTCATCGCCGGCATCCTACCCGGGCTGTTCGCCGGCCTGCTCCTGCTGATCATGGTGATCGTGATCTCGCGCAAGCGCGGCTACGGCACCGGTGAGAACGCCCTCGTCCTGACCAAGCGGCAGCGCACCCGCGCCCTGCGCGACGCAGCTCTCAGCCTGCTGCTACCGATCTTCGTGCTGGGCGGCATCTACGGCGGCATCTTCACGCCCACCGAGGCGGCGGCGATGGCGGTCCTCTACGCGGTCCTGCTCGCCGTGTTCGTCTACCGCGAGCTGAGTCTCAAGGACATGGGCAGCGTGCTGCTCGGCTCGGCCCGCACCTCCGCGATGGTCATGTTCATCATCGCCAACGGCATCCTGTTCACCTTCGTGCTCACCAGCGAGCGCATCCCCGGTCAGGTGGCCGACGGGCTGCTCGGCCTCGAGCTGAACAAGTGGGCGTTCCTGCTGGTGGTCAACCTGCTGCTGCTGGTCGTCGGCTGCTTCATGGAGACCTCGAGCGCCATCCTCATCCTGGCACCGATCCTGCTGCCGATCGCCGTCGAGCTGGGTGTCGACCCGGTCCACCTCGGCATCATCATGATCATGAACCTTGAGATCGGCATGATCACACCTCCGCTC
>NZ_JBYCCV010000159.1:0-5711 GCF_057473825.1 Aliterella sp. E5.1 | reverse complement strand
TCTCCTTGAGGGCTTGCTGTAGATGAACGACTTGTTCCGACCTTAAAAAATTCTTGGCTGCTGGTGGCATAGTTACTTTGAATCAGCTTTACCTTTTTATTATGCAACTTTGATGCCGATTAGCTTAGGTACTGGGGCTGGGGTTGTCATCGCTTCAAGCGGGTTAGTCATGAGGTTTGGTCAAATACATTCTATTGCTCTGTTACTAGCACCAAGGTCTTGCAAACTTGTCTTTAATTACCCTTAATCACTTTGTACTGACGCTTATGGCTCTTTTGCCGAGAAGTATTTTGCTTGTATTGCCTTACTGCGTTCGCTCAATATTTTATCTGGTGATTCTCCTAGCTGCTTGAGTAAGGTATCGATTTGCTTAAGTGCTAAGGGAGAAGGTGTAGCGCGTCCTTTTTCCCAACGATTAATCGTCGGAAACGTGACTCCCAGTTGAGCGGCAAACTTCTCCTGCGTCAGTTTTAAGGTTTGCCGTAGTTCTCGGATTAACTGACTAACTACTGGCTGTTCGATACCCACATATTCTTGGTGGAAGGGCATACTACTCAGAATTTATAAAGTGCTTTAAATTCTATCACTTCTGCTCAGTTTTAATCCAGTGTCCATTCACCTCTAGCTGGATATGTAATACACAAACACAAAGCTTTTTAGCTGTCATCAATTGCCAATGACATCGCACTTCAAATTGTATTAAGCTACCTACTATAAATTTTACTTTTGGATTTATTCAAGCGATTAAATTCATAGGCATTACATTGTCGCTATGGTTGCTGGTTGATGAACGCTAGTCGTTCTTGAGGGTAAAGTAGGCTAAGTTGATGTGCAGGTAAAATTATGAAAACTAGAGCAAGTAGTCGAAACTATGTCAAAAACAGCACAAAAAGCAGCGATAGCTCAATATTACGCAAGTCTAGCCGCCATGAATAAAGAAGGCTGGTTAGAAGTCTTGGCTATTGATGCTGTTATTTACGATCCGGTGGGCAAACTCCCTTTAAGAGTTAGAGAGGATTCGCCAAAGTTTTTTGACTTGCTCTCCAAGTTTTATAAGCAATTCGAGATTGTGCAGGACTGTATATTCATAGTCCAGCAGGAAGCCGCTGTTAAATGGACAATGCAAGTTGTTGCCAAGAACGAGCGCCAAGCTACAGCTGAAGGAATAAGTGTGTTTGAGTTTAACGCTCATGGCAAGATTGCGAAAATTCAGTCTTACTGGGATGAAGCTTCGCTCAAGGCTCAGTTAGCAGGGTAGCGGGAGTTTGGGGAAACAAAGCGCGCGCGATCTCCCAGGATAAATTGCCTTTGCTGCTTTGGCAGGAGGATTTCAGTTGATGACACGGGGTAGGCTTAGGTTTTAGCGTTCAAACGGATTGCTAACTCCCCCAAGCAATCCACTCCAGCCCCGCTTTGAATGCAGCTTCAGCCGTGTAGTAGATTTTGCGTTCCCTAAATACCGCTCCACCAGCGCTAATCAACCGAAACTGCCAGCAGTGGGCTTCGGTGTAGAAGACTATCAGGGTAGTACCGTCAATCCCGACGACATCATGAATTGTGGTATTGCTCATGAGATCGCCTATGGGCGTTGCATAATTGGGCGTTGCTGAATTCAGGTATGAAAATGATTTTGAGTGATTTCAAAATCTTTGTAGAGACATTGGATTGTAACGTCTCTACACCAAAATTCCTACATCTAATCAGCAACGCCAGAAAGTTTTAGTTAATGAATCCGTGGTGTTGCATGCATTTGCTCAAATAACTGAAATGTAGCTCCTAACCTAAGCATAAAGAATTTAACCAGTTTTGGCGCAGTGACCCCACCCATGAAGCTAAATGATATTCGTTTCTGAAACTACTAGAGATCGCCTTTGCTATCTAAACCACAGTTGTTACTAAAGCCAAGGGGCGAACTTGGTCAAGCAGGCTGTGCAGTTTTTCTCCTTCGATTACCTCTGTCTCCAGAAGTTGGGTAGCAATTGTTCCTAACAAGTCTTGGTTTTGCCGCAGAATATCCAAGGCTTGCTGATGGGCAGTTTCTACAATATCTTTCACCTCACCGTCGATGGCTTCTGCTGTTTTTTCACTCACCATCCGGCGGGGATTAGCACCTTCATTACCCAGAAACATTCCTTGTTGCCCTTGCTGGTAAGCCAAAGGTCCCAAGATTTTACTCATGCCGTAGGTAGTCACCATGCGCTCCGCCAAGTCAGTGGCTCGTTGTAAATCATTGGAGGCACCAGTTGTGATGCTGCCAAACACAATCTCTTCTGCGGAACGCCCACCTAATAGTGTAGCAATTTGACCCCGGAGTTCAGCTTCATCCATCAAGAAGCG
This sequence comes from Aliterella sp. E5.1, assembly GCF_057473825.1. Taxonomy (NCBI): domain Bacteria; kingdom Bacillati; phylum Cyanobacteriota; class Cyanophyceae; order Chroococcidiopsidales; family Aliterellaceae; genus Aliterella; species Aliterella sp. E5.1. The sequence goes on along the minus strand of NZ_JBYCCV010000159.1, from coordinate 3,374 downwards.
GTCTTCCGTCGGTAGTTGTAAGGTGTAGCCTAACGCTGCCATCCCGCGTGGCACAATCGAAATCTTCTCAACTCGACCACTTCCTGGTATCGAATAGCCGACAAGGGCATGACCAACTTCATGGTAAGCAACAATCTTTTTCTCTTTGTCGTTGAGGACGCGGCTTTTCTTTTCTAAACCAGCAACGACTCGCTCGATGGCTTCAGCAAAGTCTGCTTGTGCTACAGCTTCGCGCCGACTGCGAGCAGCCAACAGTGCCGCTTCATTAACTAGATTTGCTAAGTCCGCACCAGCAAAACCAGGTGTCCGAGTAGCAATCGCCCTTAAATCTACATCAGTACCTAGTTTGACTTTCTGGGCATGGATTTCGAGAATGGCTTTACGCCCTAATAAGTCAGGACGATCTACTAACACTTGTCGATCAAAACGCCCAGGACGCAGTAGTGCTGCATCCAAACTTTCAGGGCGGTTAGTTGCAGCTAAAACAATTACTGTCCCATCGCCAACGGCAAAACCGTCCATCTCAGTCAGTAGCTGGTTGAGCGTCTGTTCTCGCTCATCGTTACCGCCGTAGATACCGTTGCTGCGGGACTTGCCAATTGCATCCAATTCATCGATAAAAATAATGCAGGGAGCCTGCTTCTTCGCCTGTTCAAACAAATCGCGCACTCTCGCCGCACCTGCACCCACAAATAATTCGACAAACTCAGAGCCGGAGATGCTGAAAAACGATACTCCTGCTTCCCCAGCCACAGCTTTTGCTAATAGGGTCTTACCCGTACCGGGGGGACCCACCAGCAAGACACCTTTGGGAATTCGCGCCCCAATCTGGGTAAAGCGTTCTGGAGTTTTCAGAAACTCGACAATCTCAACCAATTCAGTTTTTGCTTCTTCAACCCCCGCCACATCCTTAAACGTTGTTTTGGCGGACTCTCCCTCTACGTAGACCTTAGCCTTGCTCTTTGTAATTGAAAGCGCTCCTTGCGGACCACCAAGTCCACCGCGCCCAATGAAAAACTGATAGATGGCAACAAATATCAGCGGGGGTATAACCCAGCCTAATATACTTGTCAACCAGCCATTTTTAGATGGCGGAGTAGCAGCGAACTCAACTCCTTTGGCTTCTAGCAGTTTGGGCAACTCTAGGTCAAAAATTGGTGTGGTAGCAAGTACTTGACCGGGCTTATCATCTTCCCCTTTGAGTTGGTATTGAATCTGATTTTGACCTACCGAAGCAGCTGTAACCTGCTGTGCTTCTACCTGATGGATGAACAAACTATAGGGAACTTGAGGAATCTGCGAACCAAACAAACGGGGTAAAAATAAATTTGCTAGCAGGAATAAACCCGATAGTAATAATAAAATATTGCCAACCTGGCGAGAGCGAGGTGGGCGGGGCTGGTCTTTAATTGGCATAAATATCAGTAATCCTTAATTTAAAGTAGTTTTTTCACAGTCTCAAGAGTTCCAGCTATTAACTTCAATTTAGTTGCAACGACTAAAGTAAAGTCTTATACCGTTTCCAAGCAATCAAACACTTGCTCTAACTGTAACAACGTTACCAGTCCGTACTGCCAAAGAATCATCAGCAATAGATTTGGGTCTTGTTCACATTGTTTTTGAGCGAGTGCAATCCAATTAGCAGGAATTGCCAATTCTGACTGCAAGAAACTAATTAATCGAGTTAGCTTCGTAGATTTCATAAATATTCTTCTAACTATCCATAAATTAATGTAACGTTTTATGTAAAGTTTTGCATCGCTTTCTCAGAATTAGACCGTTTAGAGGCAGGAGTTTAGAGTCAACTTGGCTTCAACTTTATCTTCCAACTTTGGTTCTTGCAGCAGGTTAGCAATAATTCCTCGAAAGCCATTACCCCTTTCTAGCAATTGCTGGGAAAAGGTAATTAGGGCATTGGTATAGGTAGTAAAAAAAATTTTGGGTTTAGCTACACCATTTTTTTTGAGATGTGCGATTAAGGCGCGGACTCGATAAAGAGCAACGGTACTTTTTCCCGTACCAAGACTGCCTTTAATTAAGGTAGGGCCAGAGGCATCTAGCGCCCAATTGACGAATTTTTGGTTGTGTTGCAAAAAATTTCTTATTGTCAATAGCTTGTAATAGTTGACAATTAGATTCCACATTAAGTGTTTACTTATTCTCCAAGACACTATATGTGGAATGTAGCTGTCAATAACTGAGGACTATTGCAACTCAATAATTTTTTGCAACACAACCCACAAGAGGATGATTTCTGGTTCGTAGTGGTGCCATTTGAAAGGGTTGGACTTGGACATTGAAATGAGAGCGAACAAAAACAAGTTCTCACCCTACCACCTGCTGCTTCAGTTTTTGCAACACAACCAGCCAAACGCTACTGAAACCACAGCACTTTAGGTTGAAGCAGCTTGGTCAGAACTATTCAGGGCTGACCGTGCATTCAACGACAGCATCACCCGTGAAATACCAGTAGAAAGAACGCTGACACCAACCAGCGTGCCTAACAGCCAAGGGGCATCGCTAGGCCACTGGAACCAAATAATTCCGCCCAGCAGCAGAGTAATAATGCCGTCACCCAGCACCCAAGTCCAGTTCTGTTGCGGACGTAATCGGAATGCCAGGATTAGCTCGAACACGCCTTCAGTTAGCAAAAAGCTACCGAGCAACAGAGTCAGTGTTAAAGCACCCTTTAAAGGGGAAAAGAACAGCATCGCGCCTGTGGCAATATAGAGAATGCTTAATAAAAGCTTCCAAACAAAGCCTCCAGAGTTGCGGGTTTTAAACGCATAGGTCAGCTTGGCTGCTCCTGCTGAAATTAAGATCAAAGCAAACCAAGTCTCAGCGAAGATCGTCGAAACCGCAGGTTGAGCGATCGCCACAATCCCTAAAACAATTAGGAGAACGCCAATTAAACGCGACCCATTGATACCCTTCTTGCTGTCCGTAGAAATATCGGTGGTCATACAAATCTTTTTCCTTAACTTTGAGTAAACTCTATGCTCAGGTTAGAAAATTTCTCAAGAACTAAGTAGAACCCTAAGATAGAGCCTAACCTAATAGGAGAGCAAAAAATTTTTGGGGATCTAGCGACAATTCAACCACGACTTTACAAGTTAATTATCCTAAAGACCGTGAACAAACATTCAACTTGTCTTTGGGTTGGTAGTTCAATCTGGAATTTTTGAAACTTTTGGTTGTCCGTCGGGTAACATTTGTTTAATACTCTTTTGCGTGGTGATCTCATGAAAGTGACAAAAGCTGCCCAAGAGCCATCCTGCTCCTTATGTGTGAAAGAAACAGAATCCTGTAGTGCCATATTCTACACTGATACAGTGCCTTGACAGTTAAGACCGACCCCCCACTGATGCACTTGG
>NZ_JBYCCV010000158.1:0-5792 GCF_057473825.1 Aliterella sp. E5.1 | reverse complement strand
ACTGCCTATGGAGGCTGAGTAAGTCCAACATCGTCACTAGATGATGAAGGCATCGGCTGATGAAGTGGGAAGCTCCGAGGACGAATAAAACCGTCCCTGAATTGAGCTTGGTTGGAAGCCCCAACCTCGCAAAGCAGGTTGGGGTACTTCACGTCAGCCCAGCAGCACAAATCGCTGAACCTACTAGTCCAACTTGGGGGTTTAAAACAATCCGCACGGGAACTTGCTCTAGTAGAGAGTTCATACGTCCTTTGTGTAAGAATGCTGGCAAAAATCCTTGTTGCATTAGGGGTAAGATTTTGGCGGCAATACCTCCGGCGATGTACAGCCCGCCATAGGGTAGAAGTTTTAGCGCCAAGTCTCCAGCTTCAGCGCCATAAGCTGCTACAAATAGTTCCAGCGTTTTTTGAGCGAGAACATCTTGCTTAACTGCCGCAATAGAGATTTCTGCTGCCAAATCCACAGATTTATGTTCCGTGCCAATTCTCTTGAAAACCTTTGGGGAGGTAGAAGCCTCTCCCAAAGTTGAGGCATCTTTGCGGGAGAATCCTTCTTCCGCAAAATGCCGTTCCGCTTCTCGCTCCCAAGTTTGATAAACTTCCGCCAAATGGGGAGATTCTTGGTAGATTTTGCGCGATCGCAAAAACTGGTAAATTGCCACAATACCCATCCCCGAAACTACCCGTTCTACAGAAACTCGGTTGATGTTGTATTTCTCTAATAGGTATTGCAGCAGTTCAAATTCTAGTTGAGATTGGGGCGAAAAGCTGGCGTGTCCGCCTTCTGTCGCAAATACGCGATAACTAGGAGATTGGGGAATAACAAACCCTTGCCCCAAACCTGTCCCAGCACCAATAATAGCGATCGGGGCATTGGCATCCGGTGTACCTGGCTGCAAAGTATGCAAATCCGATTCAGACAAACCCAAAACTCCATAACCTACTGCCACAAAGTCATTAATTAAAGCAACTTTGGAAACTTGCAACTCTTGCTCTAAGCGGCTTGCCTCTAATATCCAACTTAAATTAGTTAGCTTAGAAGTATTGTTGACAACAGGTTCAGCAATGCCAAAGCAGGCTTTTTCTGGAGTTGGGTTGCTTCCGGCTGCGTCCAGAAATTTGCGCACCATTGGTACTAAATCTGCAAATTCTTGGCTGGGGTAGGTTTGCTCGTGCAAGGTAGTTTGCTGTGGTAAATCCCGTGCGCCCTCCTGCTGCGATTCCACTAATCGCAAAATTGTTTTAGTAGCGCCAATATCTCCAGCAAGTAATAAAGTCATTTTTTATTTGCTCCTTTAAAATCTAAAGACAGTTCTAAGTACGCCAATTACTACATCGTCGTTATCTACATTGTGATTTGGCGCAGTCAGCCAGATGACTCCAGGGGTGATTTGGATGTTGTCCGATATCTGATATCTGTAAAAAGCCTCTAAATGCAGAGATGTATCCTCGTCGGCTTGACCGTTATTTAAGGTGCTGTCAACTCTTGTTACCTTGGGTTCCATGCCGACAAGAATGCCGCCGAGATTGCCTTCTTTGCCTAGATTGGGAAACGCCAGAGTAACTGCCCAGTTCCAAACCTCCGCATCTCCCCTACCGATATAGCGTTGGTTGGCATAGCCCACCCAGCCACCAATAGAGAAATTAGGATTGAGGGCAAAAGTTCCCGATACGCCGTAAGCATTAGTAGATACGGCTCTGCCAAAGTTAGTATTAGATAAATTGCTGCCAGTGCTAGTACCAAAGGGTATAAAGTCAGGATTTAAAGCTGGATCTATATCTTCGCCAGTAGTAAAGAAAGAAGGACTGTAACTATTGATATAAGTTAGACCGATTTTAGTGCGATCGCTCGGACTAATAATTACCTGCGCTAAACCTGCATAAACCCCATCAAATAATCCATTTTTTTCTGTAGATCTTGCCGCAGTGCTACTAGGCACTAAATAGCCTAAATTTAGTTCTATGCTGTCGCTAAAAAAGTGTCGTATTCCTGCACCCGAACCACCACTGTAGTTATAAATTGGGTTCCGCAACGCAAACAGCGAATTCGGCATTAAGTTTAGTAGTAGTAGAAAATTGATTGGCTTCAAGTCCCGCCGCCCTAGCTTCTAAGCTATCGACACGCCCGCGTAAAACTGCAAGTTCCGTAGAAAATTCTGACTGCAATCTTTGCAGAGTTACCAAGTCTTCCTTAGTAACGGCATTAGCTGTACCTGTGGCAATTACTTCATTAATTCGATCTAAAGCTGCATTTAAACCCGCCGCAAATTCGTAGCGAGTCATCGCTCGGTTGCCCCGAAAAGTCCCGTCAGGATAGCCAGCAATCACCCCATAACGTTCAACTAAAGACTGCAATGCTTGAAATGCCCAATCGGTCGGTTGCACGTCCGATAGCTGCGAAACAGATGTAACTTGACCTATAGAGGTTTCGCTACTAACTGGATTTTCCTGAGCGATCGCACTTTCAAAATTAATCAAATTAACAACTAAACCTGCACAAACAAGGCTTGGTGTTAGCAAATATCTTTTCATCACACCTCGTCGAATTGAAAATCTGAAAGATTAGTTGTAAATTCACGAGCGGTTTTGAGTTGTTAAGCTTAGCGCCGAGAAGTCTGCGGAGTCTATCAATAATTACGGCAACGATGATTACCAAGCCTTTGACCACCAGTTGCCAGAAATAAGACATATTCAACAACGTCAAACCATTGTTGAGGACAGCAATAATCAATGCACCCAAAAGCGTGCCGCCAATAGTGCCAATACCGCCAGTAAAACTTGTGCCACCCAGAACCACCGCCGCGATCGCATCTAATTCGTAACCCTGCCCCAATGTCCCAGTAGCGCTATACAAACGGCTGGCGCTCATAATTCCTGCCAAACCTGCCAGCAAGCCACTAACACCATAGACAAACAGCAGTACGCGATTTACTTTAATTTCTGTAAGTCTTGCTGCCCGTTCGTTGCCACCCACAGCGTAAATTTGCACGCCCAACACCGTCTGCCTCAGCACAAACCAACTAGCTAAAACTGTGAGTAAGGCAATAACTACCCGCCAGGGAAAGGGACCCAAATAAGTGTTACCAATCCAAGCAAAATTTAGATCGCGGTTGAATACCGTTGTGCCGTTAGCAATTAAGAATGCCGCACCCCTTAGCGCTGTCAGGGAACCCAAGGTAACGATAAAAGGTGGCACATCTAATAAGGCAATTAAAGCGCCATTGAGCAAGCCTAAAGCCAAGCCTGTAAGCAACCCAGCGATTACCGCCGCCCAACCCAAACCTGGAATTAAAGATACTATCAACGACGCTACCGCCGAGACAGCGAGTATTGAACCCACCGATAGGTCAATTCCTCCGGTGAGAATTACAAAAGTCATCCCCGTTGCCAGGACAATATTAACGGATGCTTGCCGAAATATAATGCAGATCAAAACTAAAATCGGCAGAATACCCGCAATTTGCAGGAAATTATTAATCGATTTGCGATTGACCGCACCCCAATTTACAAAACCCGCCCTTGCTTCTTGTTTGAGCGTGTTTAGCGCAATATTTTTGCGGCAACTCATTTCTAAAAACAATCCTTGGTCTTTGCGGTCTTCTGGGACGTAGCCAATCCCTGCATCAATGGCATCGCTGGGCGAATTAATCTCTAATTTTTTGCCATTGAGGAAGACTTCACCACTTACTTTTCGATCTGCGCCAAAAATTAGCCGCGATACTTCTGTGCGTCCCGCTCCCACTAGCCCCGCTAAACCGAGAATTTCTCCTGCATGAAGCTTGAAACTTGCTGGCTTTATCTTGCGCCCGTCGCTAATATTTCGTACTTCCAGCACCACTGCACCGGGATTCGTTTGGTTTTGGTGTTCGTAAAAATCTCCCATCGAGCGACCAACCATCATTTGCACCAATCGCGCTGGCGAAATTTCTTCTCGCGTTAGACTGCCAATATATTGACCGTCACGCAACACGCTTACTCGGTCAGCCAAAGCATAGATTTCTTCCATGCGGTGACTAATATAAATAATTGCAATGCCGTCCTGGCGGAGTTTATGAATAACCTCAAACAATCGCTCCGTCTCGCGGTCAGACAAGGCGGCGGTTGGCTCATCCATCACTAAAATGCGGCTTTTATCCTTCAACGCCCGCGCAATTTCTACTTGCTGCTATTCGGCAATGGACAAAGTACCAACTATATCCCGCGTTGTAAAAGTAGCTCCCAAGCTTTCCAAAACTTGCTGCGCTTCAATTTCCATCGCTTGACGATCTAAAAACTGACCGCGCTGCAACTCGCTACCCATAAACATATTTTCGCTAACGGTTAAGTTGGGAGCGACATTTAACTCTTGATAAATTAGATTAATCCCGGCTTGGCGTGCTGTTGCTGGATTAGTAATTTTTAAGGGTTGTCCGTTAATGCGAATCTCGCCTTCATCTGCAATGTAAGCCCCCGCAAGGATTTTCATCAAGGTACTTTTGCCTGCGCCATTCTCACCCATGAGGGCGTGAACTTCTCCGGGATAAATGGTCAAATCGACATTTTGGAGCGCTGGTACACCATTAAATCTTTTGCCAATCCCTTGCATTTCTAATACTGGGGCAGCAATTGGTGAAGGGGAAAATAAGGTTTCAATATTTGTTGTCATGAAATGCTCCTGCAATAACAGGTTTAAACTTCGTCACTACGACGAGCTATTGACTGGAAATTAAAGCGATCGCCAAAATTTGATATAAGAACTGTTCCTACAACTAAAAATTGCCGGATTTGCAGCTATTCGGCTTTTTATTGCTGTCTACATCATAGGTAGGCGCAAATACTCAACGTATATACCTAAAGATTTACCTTAGAGAGACTTTGCAATTCTTAACTTTTGACTTACCAGCCTTGGGCGGTATCAACGTTATCTCGCGTAATTAACTGCACGGGAATCAAAATATTTGGGTTACTGGGTTTTTTGCCATGTAAAATATCGTTACCAACTTGAACTGCTTTTTGCGTCATTCCTCTAGGGCTTTGCGTCGCTGTTGCTGCATACAAACCTTCTTTGGATGCGATCGCTTTTATTGCTTCTGGCGCACCATCGACCCCAACAATAAAAAAGTCTTTACGCTGGGCTTGGTTAGCTGCCAAGTCTACACCGATTCCACTAGGATCGTTGATCGCAAACACTGCATCTATTTTCTTTCGGGAAGGTTGTCAATATATCCGTTATTACCTTCAACCCTCCTTCCCGGCTACCTTCTGCATTCTGGTCTTTGGAGAGGATTTTTAGACCAGGATACTTAGCTAATACCTGCTGGCAACCTTCAACTCTTTGAATGACCGAAGTTACTGGAGGACCATTCACAATGACTACATTACCTGTACCTTTTAGGCGATCGGCAATATATTGACAAGCAACTTTTCCGGCTTGGAGGTTATCGGTAGTAACAGTTGCGTCTACCTCCGCGTCAACTCCAGTATCTACCGCCATCACAACCTTACCTGCTTTTCTAGCCTTATCAATTGCTGGGGCAATACCTTTACTATCGGCAGCATTGAGAATAATTAAATCGGTATTTGCCGCAACAAAGTTTTCCATTTGGTTAGTTTGCTGGTTTAAGTCGTAGCCGCTAGAAACAATAGTAAATTTGGTAGTGCGTCAAATAAACGTGGGATTGGTAGAGTAGAGGGGATCTCTCATCTGCAACTCGTCCATGCAATGCCCTTTGTGTGATCATTCTAAAGCCCATAAACACGGCAAGATGCCCAACGGACATCAACGCTATCTCTGTCCTGTTTGCCAACAGACGT
>NZ_JBYCCV010000157.1:0-5873 GCF_057473825.1 Aliterella sp. E5.1 | reverse complement strand
ACGTCTGTTGGCAAACAGGACAGAGATAGCGTTGATGTCCGTTGGGCATCTTGCCGTGTTTATGGGCTTTAGAATGATCACACAAAGGGCATTGCATGGACGAGTTGCAGATGAGAGATCCCCTCTACTCTACCAATCCCACGTTTATTTGACGCACTACCGAAATTTACTCTTTAGCAATACTTCTAGCCGAAGCTTTGGGGGTTGAACAGTTCCAAGCACGAGTAAAATTTTTGCCACCGATATAGATAAAGATGCGCTCCAGCAAGCTCATATCGGTGTATACACCGTTAATACTGTTGCGAGTATTTCTCCAACTCGGCTGAACACTTACTTCCAGCAAGTTGATAACTGCTACGTTTTTCACCGCCATCTTAAGCACAACATCATCTTTAGTTCGCACAATCTAATTCAAGATGCACCGATGTCTAAAATTGATTTATTGACGTGTCGCAACGTGCTAATTTATCTCAACACTGAAGCTCAAATTCGAGCTTTGGCGCGATTTTACTTTAGTCTTACTGGTAGCGGCTTTTTATGCTTGGGTAGAGCCGAGATGTTACCAATTAAGAGCATACCTCTATTTACTTTAATCAACGCTCAAAACCACGTTTATACTAAAGTTCCCAAGCAGAATTTAGACCAATATTTATTACACCAACCTTTAGGACAGCCACCACATAGTTAATGGCAACTCCCCTTCCTAGTAAGAGAGGGGAGTAAGTTCCTTTTAGTCTTTTTTCATCCAGCTAAACATCGCCCGCAAATCTTGACCAACATCTTCAATCGGGTGTTCGGCTTCTTGGCGGCGCATAGCGGTAAAACCTGGCTTCCCGGCTTGGTTTTCTAGCACAAAGTCTCGTGCAAATTGCCCAGATTGAATTTCTTGCAAAATCTTCCGCATTTCTGCTTTAGTTTGGTCGGTAACAATTCTTGGTCCGCGAGTATAGTCGCCGTATTCTGCGGTATTGGAGATACTATCGCGCATTTTTGCCAAACCACCTTCTACAATCAAGTCAACAATGAGCTTGACTTCATGCAGACATTCAAAATATGCCAATTCTGGTTGGTAGCCCGCCGCTACTAGCGTTTCAAAACCTGCCTTAATTAACGCGCTCAAACCGCCACACAGTACCGCTTGTTCGCCAAATAAATCGGTTTCTGTTTCTTCTCTAAAAGTAGTTTCGAGTACCCCAGCGCGAGTACCGCCAATACCTTTAGCATAAGCCATCGCGCGATCGCGCGCTTGCCCCGTTGCGTCTTGATACACGGCAAATAAAGCAGGTACGCCTTGCCCTTGTTCGTAGGTCCGTCGGACTAAATGCCCTGGACCTTTGGGCGCTACCATGACTACATCTACATTATCGGGAGGGACGACTTGCCCAAAATGGATATTAAAACCATGAGCAAAAGCGATAACTTTCCCTTCCGTTAGATGGGGTTCAATTTCTTGGGTGTAAATAGTTTTTTGCACTTCATCAGGAAGCAAAATCATAATAAAGTCGGCACTTTTTGCAGCATCAGCGACGGAATGCACGGGAATACCTGCACTTTTTGCTTTCGGTGCAGACTTGCTACCTGGATATAGCCCGACAATTACATTCATGCCACTATCTTTGAGATTCAGGGCGTGAGCGTGACCTTGAGAACCATAACCAATAATTGCAATTGTTTTTTGAGCTAATAAGTCTAAATTGGCATCTGTGTCGTAATACATCCGCGCCATAGTAACAACTCCTTGAGGGTAAGTATAATAATTTAGTGCAAACCGTTAATTTTACCGCAATTTTTACCTTTCACTATTGTTTGCTCACAACTTGGAGTTAGAAAACAGGTTTGGTTATAGTATTTCCTGATAGCATCCAATAATTGCAAGCAATAAAGATTAAAATAATTCTATAAAAGTTGATTTTAATTCAACTAATTTAAGCTAAGTGTTGCAATAAAATACAATTAGTTTCTACAAAATTCACGATCGCAAATAAAAGTATTAAAGGGCGGGATAATTCTTAAATATCGAGTCAATTACATATGCCCTTGCTAATACCTAATTGACTCTTGTTTAGGCAAGGCATTTAGGAGGTTTTATGTCAGAAAAGGTAAAATTAGCGACTTGCAATGTTGCCATTGTTGGTCCCTACTTGAGCGGTAAAACCACTTTACTTGAGAGTTTATTGTTCGTTACTGGGGCAATTTCTCGCAAAGGCAATGTCCGCGATGGCTTTACAGTGGGAGATAATTCTCCCGAAGCGAAAGATCGCCAAATGAGCGTTGAAGTTAGTGTTGCTACTACTAAATATGGAGATATTAACTTTACTTTTATCGATTGCCCAGGTTCGGTAGAATTTGCCCAAGAAACTTATAATGCGCTGATAGGTGTAGATATAGCAATAGTTGTCTGCGAACCAAGTAGCGATAATGGGAATGGACTGCACCAAAAAGTTCTGACTCTTGCACCTTTATTTAAGTTTCTCGATGATTGGGAAATTCCCCACCTAGTTTTTATTAATAAAATGGATCGTTCCAGCACAAACTTTATTGACGTGCTGCACGCTCTAAAATCTGTCTCTAGTCGTCCCTTAGTCCCGCACCAATACCCCATTACTGAAAACGAGAATATTAGCGGATTTATCGATTTAGTTACAGAGCAAGCATATCATTATCACCCCGGCGCTCCTGCCGATGCGATCGCATTTCCCGCCGCTTTAAAGTCAAAAGAACTTGCAGCGCGGACAGAAATGTTGGAAGAATTAGCCAATTTTGACGACCATTTGTTGGAGGAACTATTAGAAGAAATCAATCCATCCACTGAGGAAATACTGCAAGACTTGAAGCTGGAATTAGGCGCAGATTTAGTTGTTCCGGTATTATTTGGCATCGCCGAGCAAGATTATGGAGTGCGCCCGTTATTAGAGATGCTGCAAAAAGAAGCACCCGCCCCCAAAACTACCGCGCAACGGCGCAATATTCCTCAAAATCTTCATGCTCCTTTAGCGCAGGTGTTGAAAACTTATTTCACTCCCCAAGGTGGCAAAATGTCGCTCGTGCGGGTGTGGCACGGTCAATTAACGGAAGGTGTTGTTTTAAATGGCGTGCGTGCGGGGGGATTGTATCGTTTAGTCGGACAGCAACAAAAGTCTGTAAATACCGCCGAAGCTGGAGAAATTATCGCAATTAGCCGCTTAGAAGGGGTTAAAACTGGAGATACGCTGATGACAACTAATGGCGATCGCTTTGAATTAGTTACGGCGGCTAAAATGGCTCCAGTGTATGCTTTAGCGATCGCTCCCCAAAGTCGCAATGATGAAGTAAAGCTCAGTAGCGCCTTAAATAAACTTTTAGAAGAAGATCCGGCTTTAGCTTGGGAGCAACACGGCGATACTCATGAAGTTATCCTTTGGGGTCAAGGGGAAATTCATTTGCAAGTTGCCTTAGATAGGTTGCGACGCAAGTATAACTTGCCCATGGCGACTCATTTACCGCAAGTACCTTACAAAGAAACAATTCGCAAGCCTATTTCTTCAATTCACGGACGTTACAAGCATCAAAGTGGCGGTCACGGACAGTTTGGCGATGTTTATTTAGAAATTGAACCCTTACCCAGAGGTGGAGGTTTCAACTTCCGCGATACGATTGTCGGGGGTGTCGTGCCAAAACAGTATATTCCTGGCGTAGAAATGGGCGTACGCGAGTATTTGGGGCGTGGTAGTTTGGGTTTTCCGGTGGTAGATGTAGCCGTTACTCTAACTAATGGCTCTTATCACAGCGTCGATAGCTCAGAACAAGCATTTAAACAAGCGGCGCGAATTGCCATGCAAACGGGAATGGCTCAAGGCGAACCAACTTTGCTAGAACCCATTACCAAAATTGAAGTCACGACACCAAGCGAATTTACGTCTAAAGTGCTGCAACTTGTGAGCGGAAGACGGGGGCAAATTTTGGGTTACGAACCGATCGGCGACTGGCAAGGTTGGGATCGAGTCACCGCTTACTTACCCCAAGCTGAGAACTTCAATTTTATTGTGGAATTGCGGAGTCTTACCCTTGGCGTTGGTTCTTTCCAGTGGCACTACGACCACCTCCAGGAAGTACCAGACAAAGTAGCCCATCGCGTCCTCAATTCTAAATAAGTGCTTGCGGTACGGGCTACGGAGTCCGTACATTAATACAGGTATATCCCTAAATTATGAATCCACAATCTTGGTATATTGTCAAGCTGCCTCCAGGCAACTGCGAAATAGTCTCTACTGAGCCATCGGCTGCGGAAGTAGAGCAATGGGGACCTTTTTTATCCAAAGAAGAAGCGATCGCCCGGCGGGTTGGTTTAATACGTGCTGGTAAGTGTCAGCCGATATAAAATTAAGGCACTGCGTTGGCTCTAGGACTGCGCTGGGCGGCTATTTGTTGATTGAGGATCGATAGAGCCTTATCGTACTGCGGATCGCCAGGAGTGCCGACTTTTGTGCGATCGCCTACTAACTTTTCTTTTTGTTTTTCTGTTAGTTCTAGTACCACATTGGGGGCAATCCCGGCTTTGTTGATATCGCGACCGTTGGGAGTAAAGTATTTTGCAATTGTTACTGCCATTCCCGATTCACCATCGCCCAAACTGCGTACCGATTGCACTAAGCCTTTGCCAAAGGTTTTTGTCCCTACCAAAACAGCCCGTTTATTGTCTTGTAATGCCCCAGAAAGGATTTCACTTGCACTTGCCGACCCACCATCTACCAATACCACTACAGGTTTATCAGTAAGAGCGCGATTTTTGGCTTTTTCTAGGTCTCTTGTGCCGCGCCGATCTACTGTAGATACAATAATGCCTTCATCTAGCCACATTTGAGCAATTTCAACACTAGAGTAGAGCAAACCGCCGGGATTAGAGCGCAAGTCTAAGATATATCCAGCTACGTTTTTTTTCTCCAAATCTTTGATTGCATTCCGCATTTCCGAGGAGGCGTTAGCACTAAACTGATTTAGACGAATATAACCCGTCCCGCCATTAGGACTATTTTGATAGCTGTAGCGGACTGGGTGCAGTTCAATTTTTGCTCTTTTGACGCGAAACTGCCTTTGTTGTTTGTTCCGCAAAATAGTAATGCTAACTTCTGTACCTGGCTTACCGCGAATTAATGATACTGCTTCATTAATATTCATGCCTTCGGTACTTTTGTTGTCGATTTTGACAATAATATCTTTAGCCAAAATTCCCGCCGCCGCCGCCGGAGTACCTTCCATGGGCGCGATTACAGTTATTTTCTTAGTTTTCTCATCGGGGGCGATTTGAATCCCAATTCCCGAAAGTTCCCCAGAAGTTTCTACTTGCAAACTCTTAAATTCTTCGGGGTCCATGAAGCGAGTATAAGGGTCTTCTAGCTTATCTAGCATTTGGCGGATGGCTTTGTAGGCATCCTGTTTATTTGTATAGGTGCGGCTTAAATATTCTTTGCGGACATTTTGCCAATCTACTTGGTTAAATGTTCCATCTACATAACTGCGATCGATAACTTGCCAAACTTCATCTACTAATTCTTTGGGACTTTCCCGGAAAAAAGCTTTACCTGGTGAGTAAATGCCAGAAATATTAACAGCAAATGCCGTTAACATGGCGGCGGTCGCACCTATAACAAGCCCTTGTTTTGAAATTGCCATAATGACTGCTGGAACCGGAGAAAAAATGCTCGTAGGTCGTAGTAAGCCCAATTTAACACAAGTAGTTAATAAGGGCTTACGTAGGAAGTCTTAGAGGTAGGGCAACCGCATAAAAAATATAGCGTAGGCTAGGGTAAAGTAAAGCAAGTAGAAACAGAGTTAATGAGTCAGACAATTGATGCAAGCATACTGACCCATTTTGCCAGCCGAGAAGAAATACGTGA
>NZ_JBYCCV010000156.1:0-5954 GCF_057473825.1 Aliterella sp. E5.1 | reverse complement strand
TTCGCACGGCATTCATGAGCAAAGATACCTGACTGGGTAGACTACTAATAAAAAATCGATTTTCCGTTGGACTTTGACCGTTACAGCGCCGCTCACTTTGCAAGCGACGTTTGCGGAAGGAAGCTTCTTCCCGCAAAGCTCGCGCACCAGAACGACGGTTTGTAGCCCTTGCCACAGGGGTTTTTGGATTAGACTTGTCGGGAAATAAGCCAGAATAGAAGGAATTGATAGGAAAAAACAATATTAGACATCAAGCGAGTGCTGAGGCAAGAGCGGCTATTAAGGGCATTAACCGGATTGAATCAAAAAGCCTTTGAAGCACTGATGCCAAAGTTTAGTGAGGTGTACGAGCAGACACGTCAGACCCAGCTACGTCGGCGCGCTCTTGGTGGAGGACGAAAAGCTCGATTGCAGACAACTCAAGCAAAACTATTTTTTATCTTGTTTTACTTCAAGTGCTACCCAACGTTCGATTTGGCGGGAGTAATCTTTGAAATGCACCGTTCTCAAGCACATGAATGGATGCACCGCTTACAGCCAGTGTTAGAAGCTGCGTTAGGCAAGATTTTGATGTTGCCGGAACGCCAACTTGATAATATTACAGCTTTTCGAGAGCGCTTTCCAGAGGTAAAACGGGTGATGATAGATGGGACAGAACGTCCAATTCAACGTCCGCAAGACCCTAAACAGCAGACCCTAAATTACTCCGGTAAGAAGAAACAACATACTCGCAAACACTTGGTCGCAGTAGATGAAACTAAACGAGTAATAGTGTTGAGTAAGGCACGGGAAGGTAAACTCCATGACAAACGCTTTCACGACCAAGATGATATTGCAGGTAATGTCCCAGATGAAATTCCGATAGAGGTGGACTTAGGCTTTCAGGGTTTACAAAACCAGTACGAGAATATTCATCTGCCACATAAGAAGCCCAGAGGAGGAGCATTGAGTAAGGCGCAAAAACAAGAGAACCACTGCTTGAGTCAATCACGTGTTATTTGTGAAAATGCCTTTGCTGGAGTTAAGCGTTACAACGCAGTCAGTATGGTTTATCGCAACCGGATTGAAGGTTTCGATGACCACTTGATGCTGACATCGGCAGGGTTATGGAACTTTTACTTGATGGCTGCTTAGAGTGAGGTAACTCCAAAACTAGCTGTGACTTGCCTAATTTTTATTTCCCGACAACTCTATTAAAAATGAGATGCCAGATTAATTATTATCACTAGAAGGCACACCTTTAAAATTGTGCTTAAAAAATCACTTTATGATATAGGTAGTAATTTTTTTAAACGGTTGTCGTCGTGAATTCCCCTTCATCAGGATAGTAGGGAGGGGATGAGGGGCGCGTTGCTTGCAGTGGAACCTACGAGAAAATGCCGGACAAGTTATGAACTCAGAGAAAATAGCTAAGTTGCTGTATGGCGAATTGGCAGGAAAGGATTTAAGCAGAGCTAAGGACAAGATTGGCAAGATCCTCTGGGCTGGCGCAAGGCAGAAGCGGTGGCAGGGAGTACCGGGGAAGCTAGGGGCTTATAGGATATCTTCTGCTTCTGCAAAATAGGTTTAATTAAAAAAACAGTGTACTGTAAACCTACAGTACAAAATTAATTAGTTACAGTTACCCAGAAAATATAAATTCAATACCATTAGCACTCTAAACTACACTCTAGTTTAGAGTGCAATTAACAGTAAGAAGTCTATTTTATAGGGGATAGAGAAATAACGAATGATAGGCGGCTATATAGCGTACCGTAACGCTACAGTACAAAATCTATTTTTATCACCAAATTCTTCTGGAATATGCTCAATCAAATAAGACTTGCAATTATGACTGGAGCAGGAGGCGTTGGAAAGACGACCCTAGCAGCCAACCTCGGCTACGAAGTTGCTCGGTTGGGATACAAAGTTGCTATTTTCGACCTCGATCCCCAAGGTTCTCTCAATGTAGCTTGCCGACTGAACAAAACTCCCGCTCCAAAAGCTACTACCGCTTGGATTTACTCTGGTTTCTTTGATGGGACATACACTTTAATTCACGTATGGGAACAGCACGTAAAGAGCCTAGAAGTGTTCCAAGGTGGAAGTGCTTTGTTCAAAGTTATGTCTAATCTTGCTCAAGCTAGTGGAAGCCATTTATTACAAGAGGCTCTAACTGAGTATCCTCTGCCCCACGATCTAATTATTTTTGATTGCCCAGCTACGTTAGAGCAAATTCCTAAGTCTGCTTTGATTGCTGCTACGCATTTGTTAGTTCCGCTCATGCCGGATGCTAAAGCAATCGATGGAACGAGGGTTTTACTCGATTGGTATGCGGCTAACGTTCAAGAATTTCACCTGTCTCCAGCACCCGCATTTTTAGGGTTCGTTATTAATAACGTTGAAGATGGAGCAGAACATCAACGCCTTTCTAAAGAACTTCCACCAAAATATGAGGCAAGGGGGTATCATGTATTTCCTGCTATTAGACATTACACGGCTTTTACAAATGCGTGGTCAGAAGCTATTCCTTTAAGAGTACATCGTGCAACGCATCCAGCATTAAAACCAATTGAAACAATAGCTCTGACCATCGGAGAAAAAATTAAGGGAGAAAAACGTGGTAAAACGAAATCGACTCGACGTTGATAGCTTTTTCTCTGAAGTCGATCAAAATCAAGAAGTTCACAATTTACGAGAGCGACTTGAGACACTAGAACATCAGCTAAATCAACAAGTCGATCGCGAACAACATCTAGTTACCGAAATCGAGCAATTGCGATCGCTTTCCATTGAACAGGACAATTCACAACTGCAAAGTCAGATTAGCCAGTTGCGAAAATATTTACAGGAGAATCAAGAAACCCTTCAATATCCTATTAGCAAGATTCAGCCAAATTTAGAGCAACCACGTAAAACTTTTACTGAAGAAGTGGAATCAATGGCACTTTCTCTGCAACAAGAAGGGCAACTCGATCCGATTATTCTATTTGAGGATGGAATGTTGTTTGATGGGGAGTGCCGTTGGCGGGCGGCAAAAAACTTAGGGTGGGAGACAATAAATGCTGTGTTTACAGCCAAACCCGATCAACCAAAAGTTTTACGGCGTAGAGCGTATCTGACAAGCTTGCATCGACGTGGATTAAATGCTCTTGATAAAGCTGAGACATTGGTAGCGATCGCGTGCGATGAGATTCCCGAGCTTCCCCCTGAAGAAGTCCCACGTGTCGTTAATCGGGTTCTGACCCGCCTGAAACGAAAAAAACAAACCCTTGGAGAACAACTACATTTACAGCCAAGCGAACGCTGGGATGCAGTCTTAAGCAAATGCGAAATGGAGGTAATTGAGCTTCAAGTTTTTAGAATTTTTCTAAGCTTACAAGAGCATCCAACTTCGTTAAATCGAAACGTTTTTCCCATCTTAAATCTCGCTCCAGATTTAAAAGCCGCAGTGCGCGAACAAACCCTTGGTTGTCCCCAGGCTTTAATTCTTAACCGCCTTAGCGCAACCCAACTTGGTATCTCAGAACGACAAGCCTTAAAGCTGCGTGAAAAAGGAGTTAGGGAAGTTCGCACTCAAAACCTTTCTACAGCACAAACTAAACAATGGGTAATCTCACAAGAAGCGCAATATATACAACCTTCTACATCTATAAGTAGAGATAAACAGATAGATCGTTTCTTGACAACCGTTCAGAAACTTGACTTAGCAAATACACAGGCAACACCAGAACAATTATTAGAACTTCAGCAGACTCTTGAAAATAAGATCGAGCATTTAAAACACCTGTTAAAGTAATTTAGTTTCTTAGCTGCGATCGCCTTTAAATTATGGCAAGCTTTCGCAAGCTATTCCATCCGAGTCACCGTCCAATCTAAATTTATCCCTAGGAAAAGCATTTAAGACCTGCTGCGCTTGGGCTTGAGTCTTAAAATCGCTACAATTGCAATCGCTATTAATGCAACTTGGCATCGATTGAGTTTGTACAAATGGAGCTACTTTATTTGGTATTTGAGGATTGCTACTAGACTTCCCCCGCCGATAATCCCAAGGCATGATAGGCGACTGCTGATTCCAAAAGCCTAATCTCTTTTGCCTAGCTTGCGTTTCCGCTTGCAAATACTGATCTTTGGTAGCAGCGCATCCATTGAGGTATTGGCGGTAAACCACTGATTGTCCTTCTTTTACCATTTGCAAATTAACCGATTGCTTACCTACATACAATTCGGCTACAGTTCTTCCATAGCGGTCGCGCATTATCTCTCGGACTTGTACCGCCCTGCCTAGGGGTAGCAGTTGCTTGAGCCGGGAGGTGGATTGTTGCCCCCAAGGAGATTGAGCGCGTTCAGGAGCGTCAACGCAAGATAACCGGATTGTTGTCACTTGACCTGACTTGCGGATACGCAAGGTGTCGCCGTCGCCAATGCTGACGACGGTGGCGGGGGTGATTTGGGCTATGGCTGATAAGGGAGCTAACAATAGTGGGAAAACCAATGAGACTTTCACTAGCAAGCTTTTCAAGGTATTTTTTATAGTTTTTTGAAGTAGATGCTGATAGTATTCCCAATTTTGCTGTAACTATCATACTTTTTGCATCACTGCCAAAACTTTACGCGCCACTTCAACTGAAACTGATGCTTTTGCCGCCGCATCGCGCAGGCGATCGCCCTGGTGCAGTGCTGTAATTACTCGTTGTGATGAAGGGTTAGATAAAAAATTTTGCTGCAAATCCATTGATATGCGATCCCTTACTTGTACTCCACCTTCTAAAATTTGCTCGTCGGCTAAAAGTGCAGCGAGAAATTCATCCTGCTTGCCGTCAATAATCTCTTGCTCTACAAGTGATAATACTTTGGGCTGCATCTGGTGCAGGTCGCGCTCCACTGCTTGAGTTTGATCGGGATCGACAAACAGGAAATATTCAGTTAGAGTACCAATTGGGTAGTTGCAACTGGAGTAGCGGTACTTAAAATACTTTTCCACATTCCCTCGATGCGCTCAAATGTTAATTACATCAATTTCTACAGTCTGGTAATGCAATCTCAAGTCCCGATATATCTCCGCCAGTCGCTTAGGCATGGGGCGGGTTGTTATGCCAATTTTGTGCAATACTTGCCCATCAGCTTGCACTTTTAAATAGTACAAACAAGCTTCCAGAATTTTCCTCATCTGAGCGCTGTAAATTCGTAAGTCAGTCAGACGAATTGACAATTCTTTTTGTGGTACTACGGAGCCAGAGTTGTCAAAAATAGCTGCTCCCAAATGCGCCAGCTTTTGCTCAATTAATGGCTCTTGCACACTATTAAATACTGTAAGAAGTAATACACCTACTGGAATTTGCCCCAGTTTAGCAAATCGGTAAGCTTTTCGACCCGTCCCGGCATTGACGTTTTGCGACTGCTCGATTAAGTTTTCTCTAGTAAAAGCTGGCAATATTTCCAGGCGGTCAATGCCATTGGTGTGCGCTTTATGTCTATGCCAAAGTTTCTTTAGCTGTTCTAACTCCTTGCCTGACAGGAAAATATTAAAGGCATCGTACAAAGGTAAATGCGGTATGTCGCGTGGATTTCTTTTGATGACTAAATTGCAGGTTTCGCCGCTATGGGCAAAGTGATGTTCTTTGATATTGCCCTTTTTGGCTATTAGCGTTTTACCACAATATGGGCATCTTACCCCTCTTTTGTCACTCTGAGTAAGGAAAAAACAAACTAAAACTTGAAAAAGCTTGTAATGTAAAGCTTTTAAACTTTATTTTCTCACATCAGACTTCCTTTGTAGTCATTTTGCCAAAATCCTGAGCTAAAGCAGGTTCTAGATTTTACTCTCCTGAAAGTGACAAAAGAGGGTTACAGCAGTTCTCAGTTGGGTGAAACATAGCAACAACAGTGGGTAAACCAGCCAATAATATCTTGGAGTGTCACCGCAGCTAGAGCATCGGTGATTGCTTGGTCTAACTGTGCATAGGTTCGCGCCG